>CAYXCT010000079.1:0-9163 GCA_964463435.1 uncultured bacterium
TGGCCTTGCGCAGCACGCTCTTGATGCGCACCGCGGCATACAGCAGGTAGGGGCCGGTCTTGCCCTCAAAGCGCGTGAACTTCTCCAGGTCGAAGACATAGTCGGCGGCGCGATGGTTCACCAGGTCGGCGAATTTGAGCGCGGCCAGGCCCACCTTGCGCGCCACGTCCTCGCGCTCCGCGGCCGGCACCTCGGCGGCCAGGCCCATGCCCTCCATCTTGGCCAGGGCCTCGGCGCGCACCATCTCCATCAGGTCGCGCAGGCGCATCACCCCGCCGGCCCGGGTCTTGAAGGGCTTGCCATCCGGGCCGTTCATGGTGCCAAAGGCCAGGTGTTCCAGGCCCACGCCCGCGGGCGCGTAGCCAGCCTTGCGGGCGGCGCGGAAGACCTGCTCAAAGTGCAGGCTCTGGCGCTTGTCCACCACGTACCAGATGGCCTCGGCCTTGCCCCGCACGCGGTCGCGCAGGGTGGCCAGGTCGGTGGTGGCATAAAGGAAGCCGCCATCGCCCTTGACCAGCAGCACGGGCGGCATGGGCTTGGCGTCGCCCGGCTCATCCACCGGCATCACCAGCGCGCCCTCGCTCTCCACGGCCAGGCCGCGGAGCTTCAGGTCCTCCAGCATGGCGGGGATGGGCTCCTGATAATGGCTCTCGCCCAGCCACAGGTCGAAGCGCACGCCCAGCTCGGCCAGGTCGCTCTTGAGCGCCGAGACCGAGACGTCCACAAAGTGCTGCCATAGCGCGCGGTAGCCGCGCCTGCCCTGCTGCAGCTCCATGGTGGCCTGGCGCGCGCGCTCCGCCGCGGCCTCATCCTGCTTGCACCTGGCCGAGGCGGCAGGATAGAGCTGCTCTAAGTCTGCCATGCTGACCGGAGGCTCTGCGGGGTAAGCGCCGCTGAAGCCTGGGTCGAAATAGGGCAGCCCGGGCTGGCTCTCTTTCACCGCCTCGATGAGCATGCCCATCTGGGTGCCCCAGTCGCCCAAGTGGATGTCGCTGGCCACCCGGTCGCCCATGAAGCGCGCCAGGCGCTGCAGGCTGTCGCCGATGATGCTGGAGCGCAGGTGGCCCACATGCATGCTCTTGGCCACATTGGGCCCGCCAAAGTCCAGCACCAGCGAGCAGGGCGCTTCTCGCTCGGGCACGCCCAGGCGGGCATCCGCCAGGGTGGCATCCAGGGCCTGGGCCAGCAGGGCCGGCTTGACGATGATGTTGATGAAGCCGGGGCCCTCCACCTTGACCGAGGCGAACTTGGGGCTGCCGGCCAGGCGCTCAGCCAGCTTCTGCCCTATCTCGCGGGGGTTGCGCTTGAGCGCCTTGGCCGCCGCCAGCGCGCCATTCACCTGGAACTGGCAGAGGTCCGGCCGCTGCGAATCCATCACCTCGCCCAGGCCGGGGTCGAAGCCCTCGGCGATGAAGGCCTGCGAGACCACGAAATTCAGGCTGTCCTTGAGGCTCTTCATGCCGCCTTCTTCAAGAGGGAGTTGTAGAGCGCGAGGGAGCGGGGATGCACGGTGCGGCGCTGGGCCACCAAGTGGGCCAGCTTGAGCGCTGCCACCTCCTCAAAGGCCCGCTCAGCATCCTCCTGCGCCAGCTTGCGCAGGGCTTTGAGGCCGGGGAAATCGCGGGTGGGCTCGATGTAGTCGCAGAGGAAGAGCAGGCGCTCCAGCGCGGCCATGCCGGCGCGGCCCGTGGAATGCCAGCGGATGGCGGCCAGGATGGCGCGGTCCGTGACGCCGTGGCGCTGGCGCGCCAAGAGCGCGCCCAATGGGGCGTGCCAGAGCGCCGGCAGGGCCCTCTCGCCGGCATCCAGCCCGGCCGGCCCCAGCAGGCGCAGGGAGGCTCTGCGCGAGAGCTCCTTGGCGCAGTCATGCAGCCAGCCCGCCAGCCAGGCCCGCTCTGGGTCCAGGCCAAAGGCCGGGGCCAGGGCCTGGGCCGTGGCCGCCACGCCCTCGCAATGCCGGCGCAGGCGCGGGCTCTTGGGGCTGAAGGCTTGCCTCATCCCTGGATCCCCATGAAGGCCACGCCGCGGGTGATGAAGCGCTGCAGCAGCAGGAAGAGCAGCACCGAGGGCAGGGTGGTGAGCGTGGCCGCGGCCATCACCACGTTCCAGGGCTCCCCGTTCTCGATGAGCTTCTGCACGCCCAGCATCAAGGTGTAGCTCTGCGGGTCATTGAGCACGATGAGGGGCCAGAAGAAGCCGTTCCAGGCGCCCAAGAAGGCGAAGACCGCCAGGATGGCCAGCACCGGCCGGGCCAGCGGCAGGGCCAGGGTGGCGAAGATGCGCCACTCGCTGGCGCCATCCAAACGTGCGGCATTGAGCAGGTCGGCGGGGATGCGGTCAAAGAAGCTCTTGAGCACGTAGATGCTGAAGGCCGAGGCCACCGAGGGCAGCACCAGGCCCCAGTAGCTGGAGAGCAGGTTGAGATGGGGCAGGCGCGAGGCGCCCAGCGGGAAGGCGCGCATTTGAAGGTAAAGCGGGATGGCCACGGACTCGAAGGGGATGAGCAGGGTGGAGAGCATGAGGAAGAAGAGGGCCTTGCTGCCCGCGGGCTTGAGCTTGCTCAAGGAATAGCCGGCCAGGGACGAGAGCAGCAGCTGCCCGGCCACGGTGAGGCTGGCGGCCAAGGCCGAGTTGCCCAGGCAGCGCCAGAAGGGCAGGCGCGCCAGCGCGGCCTGGTAGGGCGAGAAGTCCCAGGTCTCGGGCAGCAGGGCGGCCGGAAAGCGGAAGACCTCGTCGCTGGGGCGCAGGCTGGCCAGCGCCATCCAGGCGAAGGGCAGCACCGCCAGCAGAGAGAGCATAAAGAAGCCCAGCTTCAGGGCCAGCAGGGCCAGGCCGGCCCCGCCGCGGCGCTCGCGGGCCGAGAGCAGGGCCCGGCGCCCCATCGTGTCGCGCATCATGGGCATCACTCGTATTCCTCCTCGATGCGGCGCAGGCGGGCCACCGTGAAGGCCGCCAGCAGGGCGAAGAGCAGCACCGCCATGGCCGAGGCATAGCCCAGGTCAAGGTAGAGGAAGCTCTCGCGATAGAGGTAGGTGACCACGGTGTCAGTGGCCAGGGCCGGGCCGCCGCCGGTGAGCAGGTAGACCTCGGTGAAGATCTGCAGGCTGCCCACCACCTGCATGAGCAGCAGAAAGGCCATGGGCGCGCGCAGGTGCGGCAGGCTCACCAGGGAGATGCGGCGCCACCAGGGCGCACCCTCCATCTCGGCGGTCTCGTAGAGCTCCTCGGGCACGGATTGGAGGCTGGTCAGGTAGATGAGCGCGGTCCAGCCGGTGCTCTTCCAGATGAAGACCAGGGCCACGCAGGCCATGGCCAGGTCAGGCTGGCTCAGCCAGGGCAGGGCGGGCAGGCCGAAGCCCGCCAGCAGGGTGTTGGCCAAGCCCCAGCCGCCGTCGAAGATCCAGCGCCACACCATCACCGCCGGCACCAGCGGGGTGAGGAAGGGCAGGAAGAAGGCCAGGCGCAGCCAGGAATGGCCCCAGGGCTGCTCGTTCAGCAGCAGGGCCAGGGCCAGGGGCAGGGTGAAGCCCAGCACCAGGGTGAGGCCGAGGAAGTAAGCGGCATGCCCCAGCGTGCGCAGGAAGATGGGGTCCTGCAGGGCGCGCGCGTAGTTGGCAAGCCCCACCCAAAAGCCGCTGCCCGTGGGGCCCACCTGCATGAAGCTCATGGCCATGGTGCGCAGCATGGGCATCCAGGCGAAGAGCAAAAAGGCCAGCAGGCCGGGCAGCAGCATGGCCCAGGCCAGGGCCTTGGGCGAGAGCAGGGATTTGGGCGAGCGGCCGGCATGGCCGCTGGCCAGGCCAGCCGCGGCGCGCGGGCGGGCGCCGGCCTGCGCCGCGCCGGGCCTGGCAGCGGGGCGGCGGGGCGCGGCCTGGCCGAACACCCGCTCATAGCGGCGGCGAAGGCGCGAGCTGCGCAGCTCGCGGGTGGTCATGGGCCCGGGCAGGGGCTTTGCCGGGGCGGGGGCGGGCTCGGCCCGCGGCGCCGGCTCGGCCAGGGGCGCCGGCGCCGCGGGCTTGGCGCTCTCTGAGATCTTCTGGATGATCTGCGGCAGCTGCTCGCGCAGGGGGGCTTCGGCCTGGCCTGGGGCCTTCTTGCGCACCGACACCGGGGCCTTGCCCGAGGGCAGCACCAGCTTGATGCGCGGCAGGCTGCGGGCAGCGGGCACGGCTTCGCCCAAGCCCTCATCCATCAGGCTCTTCAGCAGGCGCGCTGCCCCCTTGTCCTGTCCTGTTCCCGGCAATGTCGCCTCAGAGGGTGGGGTCGTCCAGCAGGGTCTGTTGCACCCGCTGGGCGCTGTCATTCAGCAGGGCCGGCAAATCAGCATCCGCATCGGTCATGGCCCGCTCCATCAGCAGCGTGTCCAGCTGGTCCTTGACCAGGGGCCAGCGCTCAAAGTAGGGCTCGCTGCGCAGAAAGGGCAGGCCCTCTTTGACCAGCGCCAGCGAGGGGTCGTCCACCTGGATGTCCACCGCGAAGGCGCCCGGGAAGATGGGCATGGCGGCTTCGCGCATGCCCTTCCAGCGCATCAGCTGCGACTCCGGCGAGAGCACCGACTGCACGTATTCCCAGGCCGCGGCGCGGGCCTCGGGCGAGGCCTGGGCGTTGACCACCAGGTAGTCGCCACCGGCATGGCTGGCCCGGATGCCGGTGGGGCCGGCCGGGAGCGGGGCGATCAGCACCTGGCTGGGCCGCATGCCGTAGCGCAGGATGAGCTCGGAGAGCTGGTTGGGCGATCCCACCATCATGCCCAGATGCCCCAGGGCGAAGAGCTGGCTGATCTCATCCCCGCTGGCCAGGGGGTTGGTCTGCAGCGAGCCGTCCTCGAAGCGCAGCCGGCGCAAGAAGCTGAGCGCGGACAGGCCTGGGTTCTCCTGGAACGCGCAGGCCCAGCGGCCATCCGGCTGCTGGCGCAGCACCTCGCCGCCCGCCTGCCACAGCAGGTCCAAGAAGGCATCGGTGCGCGCCGGGAAGCCCAGGCCCGCCTGGTTGAGCTGGGGCTTGGTGAGGCGCCGGGCCGCCTCGCGCAGCTCATCCCAATTGGCCGGGGTGCGCTTCAGGTCCAGCCCGGCGGCCAGCCAGAGGTCGCGGCGGATGAGCAGGCATTGGAAATAGCTGTCGCAGGGCACGGCATAGCTGTGGCCGTCCAGCTGGGCGGGCTGCATGAGCGGCGCGGGGATGAAGGCCGCGCGCGGCCAGGCCTTGATCTCGCCATCCAGCGGCGCCAGGATCCCCAGGCGCGCCAGGGTGCGCACCGCCCCCACCCACACGCGGGCCACGTCCGGGCCCTTGCCGCCAGCCATGGCGGCGATGAACTGCTGCTGCACATAGCGCCGCGCCAGGGCCCGCACCTGGATGGGGCGGCCATGGCTGGCCTGGTAGGATGCCTGGAACCCCGCCACCTCCTGGTCAAAGAGCCGGCGCTCAGCCGGGTCGTTGTCCGCCGGCCGGCCCCAGACGGTGAGCTCGTCCGCGCGCAGGCAGGGCGTGAGGAGCAGGGCTGCGGCCAGGATGAAGGTTGTGCTGCGCATGCGGCCTCGCAAAAAGGTTTGCTGACCCGGCGTTCAGCGGGTGCAGAGGATGACATCCACCCGGCGCTGGCGGGCGGGGTCGCCCGCCAGCGCGGCATCGCCGGCCGGGGCTGCCCCGTAGCCCGCGCAGGTGAGCGCCTCCGGGGGCAAGCCCACGGCCTTGGCCAGGTAGTCGGACGCGGCGCGGGCGCGGCGGGCCGAGAGCTCAAGGGCGGAGAGCCCGGCGGCGGCCTCATCCTCGCCGGCATAGCCCTTCACCTGGATGAGATAGCGCTCGCCAAAGCGCTTGGCGGCCTGGCCAGCGGCCTGCAGCGAGGCCATCTGCTCGGGGCTCAAGCCCTCGGCGCCGGCGGCAAAGGCCAGGCTGGTGAGCGGCACGCGGATGGCCGTGGATTCGTGGAAGGCCCGCACATCGGACTGCAGGGGCAGGCTGGCCGAGCGGCCCTGGGCGCCGCTCTTGGCCGAGATTGCCAGCACAGCGCTGTAAAGCTGCCCGGGCTCCACCGCGGCGCCAGCGGCATCCCGGCCATCCCAGAGGATGCGCTCCGGCGGCTCGCCCTGGCCCTCCAGCCGGCGCACCAGCGCGCCCGCAGCCGTGGCGACCTCCAGGCTCCAGGCCTCCACGCCAGAGCGGCTGGAAGCGCTGGGGATGAAGCTGACAGCGGCCGGGCCCGCAGCCTCGGCATCGAAGACCTGGCGCTCTGCCGCCAGCTGGGGCTCGGGCAGGCTCATGTCGATCTGCACGCTGGCCGTGGCCTTCAGGCGCTTGGCGTGGCCAGGGGGCTGGATGCGCAGCTCAAAGCGGTAGGGCCCCTGCGGCAGGCGCCGGCGCTGCCAGCGGCCGTCCCAGGCCAAGGGCTGGGCCGGGCTGCCCTGGCCGTGGGCGCTGGCCACCAGGCGGTCGCGGGCATCGATGATCTTCCAATCCCAGGACTCTGCCTTGGCCCCGCGCAGGGACCAGGCCAGGCGGACCGCGGGATGCCGGCTGCCCGGGGTGGGCGAGAAGACGGCCGGGTCAGCGCTGAGCTCAAGGCTGGCGGCTTTGGCAGCCAGGCTGAAAGCGGCCTCAGCGCTGGCCAGCGCATGGCTGGCATCCAGGAGCGTGAGCCGGGCCACCTGCGGGCCGGGCTCGGCCGGGCTGCCCAGGCTGTCCCGGCCATCCCAGGCCAGGCTCAAGGGCAGGGGCAGGTCGCCGGACCTTGCCCACAGCGTGTCGCCCGCGGCATCAAGCACCGCGAGGCTCCAAGAGCGCACGGCAGTCAGGTCGCCGATCGCGAGCGGGATGAAGCGGACCTGCCCGCCGGCCGCGGCCTGCTTCACCGCCAGGCTCGCTTCTGGCCCGTGAGCGCCCCCCAGGCCCGAGCCAGGGGTGAAAGTGGCGGTGGCGGTCGGCGTGCCCGTGGAGGAGGCCGTGGGCGACCAAGTGGGCGTGGCAAAGGGCAAGGCCGTGGCCGTTGCTGTGCCAGTGGCGCCTTCGGCGGATGCCAGCCAAGCCGTGGGCGTGGGCGTGGCAGTGGCCAGCGCCGTGGTGGGGGATGCTGTCATGAGCATGGAAGCAATCGCGCTCAGAGCCGGCACGGCCGAAGGCGAAGGCGTGGCGCTGGGCGCGGCAAGGGCAGGCGCCACCTGGGCCGCAGGCTTGGGCAGGCCGAATTGCCACGCGGCCGAGAGCCTGTGGCTGGCGCCCAGCTGGTCCACATCCTGCATGAAGGCGTAATCCAGGCCCAGGCCCTGCCAGCGCAGGCCCAGGCCCAGGCTCCAGCGGCTGGGGAGGTTCCCAGCCGCGGCCCAGCCCAGGCGCAGGGCCAGCAGGCCATCCAGCATCCAATGCTCGCCGCCCAGGCGCAGGCCCTGGCTTGAGAGCAGGGTCTCCCGGCTCTGGTCGATGAGCTCCGCATCGGCCTCCAGGCGGGTGGAAGGGTCCCAGCTCCAAGCCGCGCCAAGCTGGCTGTCGGCGGGCAGGGTGCGGGGCAGGTCATCCCCGCCGCTCAGGCTGCTCACCAGGTTGATGAAATCTCCGCCCAGGGTCAGGCGGCGCTCCCACCAGGGGGCGCTCCAGAGGATGCCCAGGTCAAGGCCCCAAGCCTGCTCCGGCGCGGGAGCCGGGGTGCGGCCATAGCCTGCCTGCTGGGCTTTCAGCGCCGCGCCGATGCGCAGGCTCTGGTCCTCGGAGAAGGGCAGGCCCAGGCCCAGGCTCAGCTGCTGCTCGCCGCGGTTGGGCGCGGCAGTGTCATCCACCCGGCGGTAGGCCAGGCCGTAGCCCAGGCCCAGCTCCGGCAGGCTGCCGCGGTGGAAGAGGCCCGACTCGACCTGGCGGCCGCCCAATAGGCTGGCGTACTCCGACTGCAGGGCAAAGCCCTCCCCGCCCCACAAGCCGGCGGGGTTGAGGGCCACGGCCGCGGCGCCATCCGGCCGCGCCACCGAGGCCCAGCCCTGGGCGGCGGCGGCGGCGTCTGGGCCGTTGACCGCGCCCTGATCGAAGAGGCTGGCATTGAGGGGCGCGCAGATCCCAGCCGCCATCAACATCGCCAGGATATGCCGGAGCATAAGCCCTCCCAGGCTCCTGTTCAGAGGGCGATCATGGCTTTGAGGGCCCGCACCCGCGCCTCAATGGCCGGGCCCCGGGTCTTGAGCACCCGCTTCACCGAGAAATCCTCCACGTTGAAGGAGGCCATGGCCGTGCCATAGAGCATGGCCTCGCGCAGGCGCCGCTCCTGGGTGGATCCCACGCGGGCCAGGTGGCCGATGAAGCCGCCGGCAAAGCTGTCGCCCGCGCCCGTGGGGTCCAGCACCTTGGCCACCGGGTAGGCCGGCACAAAAAAGCTTCCCTTGCGCGTGTGCAGGGATGCGCCATGCTCCCCGCGCTTGAGGATCAGCACCTTGGGGCCCAAGGCCAGCGCCTTCTTGGCGGCCACCGCCAGGGTGCCGGCGCCGGTCAGCTGGCGCAGCTCTTGGTCGTTGACGATGAGCCCGTCCACCGCGCGGATGACCTTGAGCAGGGCCGGCTTCTGGCTGGCGATCCAGTAGTTCATGGTGTCGAGCAGGGTGAAGGCCGGCTTGCCCGCCTGGCGCAGCACCGCCCCCTGCACCGCGGGGTGGATGTTGGCCAGGAAGAGGAAGCGGGGGCGGGCCAGGGCCCTGGGCAGGGCCGGATTGAAGCTGCCGAAGACGCCTAGCTCGGTCTTCAAGGTCTGGGCCTGAGCCATGTCGCCCTCGTAGCGGCCGGCCCAGCGGAAGCTGCGGCCCTGGGCGCGCTCAATGCCTGAGATGTCAATGCCCTGGCGGGCCAGCAGGGCCAGGTCAGCCTGGCGGTAGTCGCTGCCCACCACGCCCACCACGGACACCGCGCGCGCCAAGCGGCTGGCGGCCAGGGCCGCGTGCACGGCCGCGCCGCCCATGGCCTCCTTAACCCTGCCAAAGGGCGTGCTGTAGGTGTCATAAGCCACCGAGCCCACGATCAAGAGTGACATATTTCCCTCAAGGCAAAGGGCGCAGCGCGCCCCTGTAAACGAAGTCGCGCCCCGGTGCGGGGCGCGGCGTCAAGGTTGCCCGTTCTTGTCGAAACGGTAGATGATCTCGCCGGGCTTGGCCAGCATCAGCTCCTCCCGCGCCTTGCGCTCATAGTCGCCAGG
>CAYXCT010000080.1:0-9163 GCA_964463435.1 uncultured bacterium
CCGCCTCCTCATCTCCGCACTGGTCCTGCCTTTCTTCGTCTGGATGCTGCTGGCCGGGTCGCCCATCCCCTTCATCGCCTTCGCCACCCTGGTGGCGGCCTTGGGCAGCCTGGAGTACGGCGGCATCCTCAAGCAGCGCGGCCTCAAGCCCGCGCCCCTGCTGGGGCTGCTCTTTGTGCTGGCCCTGATGGCGGCGCGCTACCCTTCTGCCTGGCTGCCCGGCCCCCTGGCCGCGCTCTCCGGCCTGCCCAGCGGCATGCTGATGGGCGCGGCTTTTTTGGCTCTGGCCTGGTTCCATGTGCTGCGCGGCGATGCCCAGGGCGGCATGGCCTCGCTGTGGGCCGACCTCTTTGGCGTGCTGTGGCTGGGCTGGCTGGCCAGCTTCTTCGTGCGCGTGCACCTGCTGCCCTTCGGCGGCTGGTGGAGCTTCAGCCTCTTCTTCATGGTGTGGGTCTACGACGCGGGCGCCTACTTCATCGGCCGCAGCCTGGGCCGCACCCAGCTCTCGGCCCTCTCGCCCAACAAGACCGTGGAGGGCCTGCTGGGCGGCCTGGCCATCACCGTGGCGCTGTCGGTGCTGCTGCTGCCCCGCATCCTGCCCGCGGGCTTCCCGCTCACGCGGGCTCAGCTGGCCCTGCTCGGCGCCCTGGCCGGGCTCTTCGCCCAGGCCGGCGACCTGCTGGAGAGCATGCTCAAGCGGCATGTGGGGGTCAAGGACTCCGGCCGCCTCTTCCTCAAGCTGGGCGGCTTCTTGGACAAGCTGGACTCCCCGCTCTTCGCCGCCCCGCTGTTCTGGTGGGTGGCCACCCACCTGAGCTGAGGCGCGCATGGCCTTGAGCCGCGGCATCGTCATCCTGGGCTCCACCGGCTCCATCGGCGAGAGCGCCCTCAAGGTGGTGGACCACCTGAATGCCAGCGGCCAGGCCCGGGTGCGGGTGGCGGCCCTGGCTGCGCGCAGCTCTGCGAAGCGCCTGCTGGCCCAGGCCCGGCGCTACAAGCCGCGCCTGGTGGCCCTGAGCGACCCCCAGGCCGCGGCCTGGCTCAAGGCCAGGCTCAAGGGCCCCGGCGCCCCGCGCGTGCTCTCTGGCCCTCAGGCCCTGGAGGCCGCGGCCGTGGCCCCGGGCGCCAGCCTGGTGCTCACCGCGGTGGTGGGCGCGGCCGGTCTCCTGCCCACGCTCAAGGCCATCCGCGCCGGCCGGACCATCGCCCTGGCCAACAAGGAGACCCTGGTCGCGGCCGGCGAGCTGGTGCGGCGCGAGGCCGACCGCGCCAAGGTGCGCCTGCTGCCCGTGGATTCGGAGCACAACGCCATCTTCCAGTGCCTGGCCGGGCTGCCCGAGCCGGGCGAGGTCAAGCGCATCATCCTCACCGCCTCGGGCGGGCCCTTCCGCCAGGCCAGCCTGGCCC
Source organism: uncultured bacterium (assembly GCA_964463435.1). Lineage (GTDB taxonomy): Bacteria > Oederibacteriota > JAJYGY01 > JAJYGY01 > JAJYGY01 > CAYXCT01. Next base: position 1,408 of record CAYXCT010000080.1, read on the forward strand.
AGCTCAAGCAGGTGCGGGCCGAGCAGGCGCTCAAGCACCCCACCTGGGCCATGGGCCCCAAGATCACCGTGGATTCCGCCACCCTCATGAACAAGGGGCTGGAGGTGATCGAGGCGCGCTGGCTCTTCGGCGTGGATTTCGACCGCATCAGCGTGGTGGTGCACCCGCAGTCGGTCATCCACAGCATGGTGGAGGCCGTGGACGGCTCGGTGCTGGCCCAGCTGGGGCCGGCTGACATGCGCCTGCCCATCCAGCACGCCTTCACCTGGCCCAAGCGCGTGGCCCATGGCATGCTGCCGCTCAACCTGCTGGCCCTCTCGCCGCTCACCTTTGAGGCCCCGGACACCCGGCGCTTCCCCTGCCTGGCCCTGGCCTACTTAGCCGGCCGCAAGGGCGGCACCGCCCCGGCCGTGCTCAACGCGGCCAACGAGGCCGCGGTGGCGGCCTTCCTCAAGGGCCAGCTCAGCTTCATGGGCATCCCGCGCCTGGTGGCCAAGGCGCTCAAGGCCGACCCGCGGGCGGGCGAGGCCAAGCCCGGGCTGCAAAGCATCTTGGACGCCGACGCCTGGGCGCGGCGCTACGTGGAAGGAGAGTTGGATGCATAACATCCTGCCCTGGGCCCTGGCCCTGCTGGCCTTCGGCCTGCTCATCCTGGTGCACGAGCTGGGGCATTTCTGGGTCTGCCGGCTCTTTGGCGTGCGGGTGGAGGCCTTCAGCATCGGCTTTGGCCCCAAGCTCTGGGGCTGGACCTCGGGCGGCACGGAATTCAAGGTCTCCCTGCTCCCCCTGGGCGGCTTTGTGAAGCTGGCTGGCGAGCTGCAGGAGGAGGAGGGCAAGGCCTATTCGCCCGACGAGTTCATGGGCAAGCCCTGGTGGGTGCGCAGCCTGGTGCTTCTGGCCGGGCCGGCCATGAACCTGCTGGCCCCCATCCTGGCCCTGGCCCTGCTCTATGCCACCCTGGGCAAGCCGGTGCTGAACGGCCCGGCCCAGGTGCGCCAGGTGATGGCGGGCAAGCCCGCGGCCGCCGCGGGCTTCAAGCCGGGCGATGTGATCTTGCGGGTGGAGGGCCAGGAGGTCTCGGCCTTCGCCCAGATGAGCGACCTGGTGAGCGGCCTGGCCAAGGCCCATCCGGGCCAGCCGCTGGCCTTTGAGCTGAAGCGCGATGGGGCCGGCCTCACCTTGACCGCGGCCCCGCTGCTGGACGCGGCCACGGGCCGCTGGCTCATCGGCGTGGTGGTGGACGTGGCCGAGCCCCCCACCAGCCGGGTGGTGGACAGCGTGGTGCCCGGCCTGCCGGCCGAGAAGGCCGGCTTCGCCAAGGGCGATGAGGTCTTGAGCGTGGCCGGCAAAGAGCTCAAGGACGGCGCGGACTTCAAGGCCCTGTTCGCCGCCTCGGCCCAGGACCCGGTGCCGGTCTCGGTGAGCCGCGGCGGCAAGGCCCTGACCCTGCTGGCGCCGAGGCGCCAGCCGCTGCCCGAGGGCGCCAAGCCCGAGGATTACGGGCTGCTGGGCCTGGAGCTGGCCAGCTCCGCCCAGGTGGCCTATTTGAAGGTGGGGCCTGCCAAGGGCCCGCTCTTGGCCGGCGCCGAGGTGCTGGACCTGGCCTGGACCATGGCCCGCGGCCTGTGGGACCTGATCACCCTCAAGGTGGCCTGGCGTGACGCGGTGGGCGGCCCCATCACCATCCTGCGCATGGCCCACCAGCAGGCCCAGTCGGGCCTCATCCGCCTGCTGGACTTCAGCAGCAAGATCAGCGTGATGCTCTGCGTCATGAACCTGCTGCCCATCCCCCTGCTGGACGGCGGCACCCTGCTCTTTTGCGTGATCGAAGGGCTGCGCCGCAAGCGCCTGAGCCTCAAGGTGCAGGGCGCGCTGCAGAACCTGGGCTTCGGCCTGCTGGCCCTCATCTTCATCGGGGCCTTCTACAACGACATCGCCGGGCTCGTCACCACCTGGCTGCACCGGGTCCATTGACCGACCATTGCGAGGGATTATGAACAGCCCAAGGTCCAAGAACTACACCGATTGGTACCAGGAGGTCATCAAGGGCGCGGACATGGCCGAGAACTCGCTGGTGCGCGGCTGCATGGTCATCAAGCCCTGGGGCATGGGCATCTGGGAGCGCATCCAGCGCCTGCTGGACGCCGAGATCAAGCGCACCGGGCATGACAACTGCTACTTCCCGCTCTTCGTGCCCGTCAGCCTCTTCCTCAAGGAAGCCGCCCATGTGGAGGGCTTCGCCAAGGAGATGGCCCTGGTGACCCACACCCGCCTCAAGATCGAGGACGGCAAGGTCAAGCTGGAGGGCGCCCTGGAGGAGCCGCTGGTGGTGCGCCCCACCAGCGAGACGGTCATCGCCGAGAGCTTCGCCCAGTGGATCCAGAGCTACCGCGACCTGCCGGTGCTGATCAACCAGTGGGCCAATGTGGTGCGCTGGGAGATGCGGCCGCGGCTCTTCCTGCGCACCACCGAGTTCCTCTGGCAGGAGGGCCACACCGCCCATGCCGACCAGCAGGAGGCGGTGGCCGAGACCTTCCAGATGCTGGAGGTCTATAGGATGGTGATGGAGGAGAGCCTGGGCCTGCCCGTGATCCTGGGCGAGAAGGCGCCCCATGAGCGCTTCCCGGGCGCGGAGGCCACCTATTCGCTGGAAGCCATGATGCAGGACGGCAAGGCCCTGCAGGCCGGCACCAGCCATTACCTGGGCCAGGGCTTCGCCAAGGCCGCCAACATCCAGTTCCAGGACAAGGACGGCAACCTCCAGTTCGTGCACACCACCAGCTGGGGCGTCAGCACCCGGCTCATCGGCGGGGTCATCATGGCCCACGGCGATGACGATGGCCTGCGCCTGCCGCCGGCCATCGCGCCCAGCCAGGTGGTCATCGTGCCCATCCTGCGCGAGGAGGCCGACAAGGCCTCGGTGATGGATTTCTGCGAGCAGGCCGCCCGCAGCCTGCGGCAGCAGCAGTTCCAGGGCGAGCCGGTGCGCGTGAAGGTGGACACCCGCGACAAGAAGGGCCAGGACAAGCGCTGGGAGTGGATCAAGAAGGGCGTGCCGCTCATCGTCGAGATCGGCCCGCGCGACGTGGCCAAGGGCGAGCTGTGCTGGATCAGCCGGCTCGAGATAGGCAAGAAGAACTTTGAGCCCGCCGACGCCTTCGCTGCCAAGGCCCAGGAGCGGCTGCTGGCCATCCAGAGCGGGCTCTTCAGCCAGGCCCGCGAGCTGCGCGAGGCCAACATCCGCACCGACATCAAGGATTGGCCGGCCTTCAAGGAGTATTTCTCAAAGAAAGCCGAGTTCCTGGGCAAGGGAGCCCCGGGCTGGGTGCGCGCCCCCTGGTGCGGCGACCCCGACACCCTGGGCGTGCTGGATGAGATGGCGGTCACCATCCGCAACATCCCTCTGGGGCAGAAGGCCCCCTCGGGCCCTTGCGTGCTGACCGGCCGCCCCGCCAAATGGGATGTGCTCTTTGCCCGCTCCTACTGAGAAAAAGCTGAAGATAGGGTTCTTCACCGACACCTACCGGCCGCAGACCAACGGCGTGGTGACCAGCGTGGACAGCTTCAAGGCCGAGCTGGAGCGCTGCGGCCACCAGGTGTGGGTCTTTGGGCCGGCGCTGGCCACGGCCGAGCCGGACCCGCCGCGCACCCTGCGCTTCTATGGCCTCACCTACCCCGGCCAGCCGGAGTACAAGTGGGTGCTGCCCTGGGGCCGCGGCTGCAAGGTCTCGGACATCCCGCGCCTGGGCCTGGACCTCATCCACATCCACACCGAGTTTGGCTTGGGCATGCTGGGGCTCTACCTGGCCCGCAAGCACAAGATCCCGGCGCTGCGCACCAACCACACCTACTGGGACACCTACCTGCACTACCTCCCCGGCCCGTCCTGGGCCTACCGCAGCATCACGCGGGGCATCACCCGCCACATCAATGACCGGCTGCCCATGGTGCTGGCCCCCACCCATCCCATCCGCGACGCCCTGCTCGGCTACGGCATCACCAGCCGCATCGAGATCCTGCCCACGGGCGTGGACTTGCGCCGCCTCAAGCCCCATCGCAGCAAAGCCGCGGTGCGCAAGGAGCTGGGGCTCAAGCCCGGCACGCGCCTCTATGCCTCGGCCGGCCGCCTGGGCCAGGAGAAGAGCTGGGACCTGCTCTTGGACGCCCTGGCCCAGGTGCGCCTGCGCCGGCCCGGCCTCGACTTCAGGCTGCTGCTCTTGGGCGACGGCCCCGAGCGCCAGGCCTTAAGCCGCCAAGCCAAGCACCTGGGGCTGGAGGGCCGCCTGCTGCTGCCCGGCTATGTGCCCCGCCAGAAGGTGATCGACGCCTTCGCGGCGGCTGACCTCTTCCTCTTCGCCAGCCAGACTGAGACCCAGGGCATGGTGGTGCTGGAAGCCCTGGCCCAGGGCACGCCCTGCGTGTGCGTGGACGTGATGGGGCCCGGCGAGATCTTGCGCGACGGCAAGGGCGGCCTGCTGGCCGAGCCCAGCCCCGGGGACCTGGCCCGCTGCATCTTGCAGGTGGAAGCCAGGCCCGCGCTCAAGGCCCGCCTGCGGCGCGAGGCCCGCGCCAAGGCCTGCCAGTACGGCCTGGACCGGCTGACTCAGCGCCTGCTGATGCTCTATGGCCAGGTGCTGGCCGCCCCGCTGCGCTGAGCGCAGCCCGCTGACCTGAGGGAAGCATGCACGGGATCATCCAAGTGGACAAGCTGAGCAAGGCCTTCCGCCGCCATGTGAAGGAGGAGGGCCTGCTGGGCTCGCTCAAGGGCCTCTTCAACCGGCGCTACGAGGAGACCCGCGCGGTCGATGCCATCAGCTTCTGCGTGGAGGAGGGGGAGCTGGTGGGCTTCTTGGGCCCCAACGGCGCGGGCAAGACCACCACGCTCAAGATGCTCTCAGGCCTGCTGCACCCCAGCGGGGGCAGCGCCAAGGTGCTGGGCGCCACGCCCTGGGAGCGCAAGGACGCCTTCCGCCGCCAGTTCGCGCTGGTGATGGGCAACAAGAGCCAGCTCTGGTTCGACATCCCGGCCATGGACAGCCTGCGCCTCAACAAGGAGATCTACGGCGTGGACGAGCGGGCCTTCAAGGCCTCGGTGGGCGAGCTGGCCGAGATGCTGGATGTGCAGGGCCAGATGAACGTGCCGGTGCGCAACCTGAGCCTGGGCGAGCGGATGAAGATGGAGCTGATCGCCTCGCTCTTGCACCGCCCCAAGGTGCTGTTCTTGGATGAGCCCACCATCGGGCTGGATGTGATCAGCCAGAAGAAGATCCGCGCCTTCCTCAAGGCCTACAACCAGGCCACCCGCACCACCATCCTGCTGACCAGCCACTACATGGAGGACATCCGCGCGCTCTGCGAGCGGGTGATGGTGATCAGCCAGGGCCGCCTGTTCTATGACGGGCCGCTCAAGGGCATCGCCAGCCGCGCCGGCCGCTACAAGATGCTCAAGGCCACCTTCTCCCAGCCGGTGCCGCTCAAGGCCCTGGCCCGCCTGGGCAAGGCCAGCCAGGAGGAGGAGGGCCGGGTGGCCATCAAGGTGCCGGCGGCCAAGGCCACCGCCGCGGCGCGCGAGCTGCTCACCCGCTTCCCGGTGGCTGACATCACCATCGAGGACCCGCCGGTGGAGGACCTGGTGCGCCAGCTCTTTGAGAAGGCCCGCGCCAGCCGCGCCCAAGAGAAGGCCCGGCCGTGACGGCGGCGCTGCGCAAATACGGGGCCGCCTACCGCCTGAAGCTGCAGGACACCATGGAGTACCGGGCCAACCTGGTGCTGGGCAACCTGACCCAGTTCTTGCCCCTGGCCGCGGTGCTGGTGCTGTGGGCCGCGGTGTTCCGCCAGCGCGCCAGCGTGGCGGGCTGGAGCTTCAGCGAGGTGATCACCTACTTCATCGCCGCCCGGGCCGCCAGCAGCATGCTGTGGATCAACCTGACCCAGGACATCGAGAAGGACATCAAGGACGGGCTGCTGGCCAAGTACCTGCTGATGCCGCTCTCCTATTTCTGGTACTGGCTCTCGGTGGTGGCCGCGGAGAAGACCTTGAACGCCGCGGTGGTGGCCTGCTTTCTGCTGGCGCTGGGCCTGGCCTACCATGGGCGCTTCTTCATCCAGGCCGACTTGGCCCTGCTGGGGCTCACCGCGCTGAGCCTCTTGCTGGCCTTCTTCATCAACTTCTGCATGGCCTTCACGGTCTGCATGAGCGCCTTCTGGATGAGCGAGATCTGGGCCGTGGGCTTCACCAAGGACATGTTCCAGGAGGCCCTCTCGGGCGGCATCTTCCCGCTGGTGATGCTGCCCCCGGCCATCTACCATGCCGCGCTCTGGCTGCCCTTCGCCTATTGCCTGCATTTCCCGCTGATGGTCTACCTGGGCAAGCTCTCCGGGGCTGAGATGGCCCAGGGCTTCCTCTTCCAGGCCGGCTATGCCCTGGGCCTGGGGCTCCTGGCCCATTGGGCCTGGCGGCAGGGCGTGCGGCGCTTCGAAGCCGTGGGGGCCTGACATGGCGCGCCTCTTCCGCATCTGGTGGTGCTTCTTCAAGAACGTGCTGGCCGAGACCATGTCCTACCGGCTCAACTTCTTCCTCATGATGACCATCCATGTGGGCTGGTTCGCGGTCTACCTGGCCACCTATGGCGTCATCTTCAGCCAGGTCAAGGACCTGGCCGGCTGGAGCCCCTACCAGGTGCTGCTGCTGGCCGGCACCTGGCAGCTCATCTTCACCACCTTTGTGGGCCTCTTCGTGCCCAACCTCAGCAACATCAGCTGGTTCATCAAGACCGGCGAGATGGACTTTGTGCTCTGCAAGCCGGTGGGCTCGCTTTTCTACCTGAGCATCAACCGCGTGGAGCTGGGCGGCCTGAGCAGCATGCTCAGCGCTTTCCCGGCCCTGGTCATCGCCAGCCGCCATTTGCCGGGCTTCGCGCCCACGGCTTGGGACCTGGCGGCTTACGCGCTCCTCGTCCTGGCCGGCATCGCCATCCTCTACAGCCTGATGCTCGCCATCGTCAGCATCGCCTTCTGGGCCACGCGGGCCAGCGCGGTGCAGGGCCTGTTCTGGGCCATCCAGGAGTTCGGCGGCTACCCCGCCGCCATCTATTCCCGGCCCCTGCGCTGGGTGCTCACCTTCATCATCCCGGTGGCGCTCATCGCCAACCTGCCCGCGGCCATGCTGCTCAAGGGCTTGGATGCCGCCAGCGTGGCCCTGATGGTCGGCATCGCGGCCCTGTCCTTGCTGGCGGCGCGCTTTGTGTTCTATGCCGGGCTCAAGAGGTACCAGAGCGCGTCTTCTTGAATTTTGCTGCTTCGGCCGGGGAGGGCCTCACGGGCTCTCGGCCTCCGCAGCTCTTTTGAAAGCCATATCGCAAGGCTGGGGCCTTGCGACCTCGCTGCCTCCTCAGGGCCTTTGACACCCTAGCTCAGCGCTCCGCGCCTGCGGCGTCTCCGCGCTTCGCGAAAGACCCGAGATTAGAGGATGGCTGGTGTTCCGGCAGCGAGGCCGCAAAACCCCAACCTTGCTGAGCCTATAAACTGGGGCACCACTCACTTGATATCCTTTCCTGATCTGCACACCCACAGCACCTGCTCCTTTGACGGGCATGACAGCATCCTGGCCATGGCCGGCAGGGCCGCGGCCCTGGGCTTGCCGGGACTGGCAGTCACTGAGCACATCGAGTGGGACCCGCGCAGCAAGGCGCGGGGCTGGTTCGATTATCATGCCATCCTGGGCCAGGTGGAGCAGGCGCGGGCGGCCCATCCTGGG
>CAYXCT010000081.1:0-9144 GCA_964463435.1 uncultured bacterium
GGGGCGGGGCGAAGGGGTGGGGCTGGGCGGGGCCGTGGGGCTGGGGCGGGGGGTGGCCGTGGCGGTGAGGGTGGGGGTGCCTGTGCGCGTGGGGCTGGGCGAGGGCGTGCGCGTGGGCGTGAAGGTGGGCGTGCCGTTGCAGGCCACGGTCACCACCGCGGTGGCCATCTGGCCAGCATAGCCCAGGGTGTCCACGCGCGCGGTGTTGCTCGCGATCTGGCAGGCGCAGGCAGCCAGGGCCTGGCCCACCCAGGTGTAGGTGAAGCCCTGGCTCAGCCGCTCCATGGCCACCTTGGGCCAGCTGACCACCCCGTTATTGAGGGTGCCGCTGTTCTGCGCCGACACAAAGCTGAAGCAGGCCGGCACCGTGTCCCAGAGCTGGATGTTGACCGCGGCATCGGTCCAGGCCCTGAAGGCGTAGAGCGCGTTCTGCTGGGCGCCGGACCAGCCCGAGAGCGGGGCGCCGTTGCGGTAGCCCGTGTAGGGGCCCTGCACCGCCGGCGGGGTGATGCCGTACTCATCGATGTTGGTGAGCTGGCCGTTGATGAAGACCTGGATATGGGTGCCGGTCATCACCACCTGCACGGTGAGGTTGCCATTGGCCGGGATGGCCGTGTCGCTGCCGATGAGCACCCCGTCCTTGTAGAGGTTCATGCGGGCGTTGTAGGGGTCTGAGGGCAGTATCTCCAGCCAGAAGCCGTTGGTGCTGGTGCCGCCCGTGTTCTCCCAGAAGAAGCTGCTGCCCGAGCCCAAGTAGCCGTAGACATCCCACTGCAGGATGTTGACGTAGCTGCCATCGCCATAGGTCTGAACCACGTTGTTGGTGGCGCGGCCCGAGCCGCTGCTGTCGTTGGTGTAGCTGTTGGCAGTCCAAGTGAAACCAGTGACTGTCCAATCGGCCGGCACCATGGGCGTGGGCGTGTAGATGAGGCCCTGGCTGTTCTTGTAGGCCAGGCTGAAGGTGACATTGCTGCCCGGCGCCACGGCCGTGGGCGCGGCCGATTTCTTCAGGTCGCTCACCGGCGTGGGGGTGGGCGGCGGCACGTTCCAGATGAAGACCTCGGCGCTGCTGGTGATGGGCGAATCGCTGGCCGAGGACATGCTGGCGGTGTTGGTCACCGGCCAGGGGAAGGGCCCTGCCCCGCTGTTGTAATTGCTGCCCGTGTCGGGCTTGGCCGTCACCCAGAACTTGAGGTTCTCGGTCTCGCCGATCTGCAGGGTGGGCAGGGTGAAGGTCACGGTGCCGGTGCCCGCGTTGTAGCTGGCCGTGGCCGTGGTGGACGAGTCGGCCGTGATGCCGCCCCAGTTGAAGATGCTGGGGATGGTGTCGGTGACCACCACGTTGTACTGGTCGCGGCCGGCCAGCGGCCCGTTGCCGAAGATGCGGCGCCAGGTGGTGCCGTCCCATTCCTCAACCAGCACCTGGGTGTAGGGGGTGTCATTCTCCAGCGCGAAGCGGTCATAGAGGTTATTGGCGCGCGAAGTGCCGTCCCCGGCTGTCCAATCCGGGCTCACCGGCCTCACCTCGGGCGGGAAGCCGCCATAGTCGATGGGCGGCATGTTGTCCATCCAAGACCAGGCCGTGGGCGCCCAGTTGGCAGCCACCCGGCCCGCGTTGCCGTTGGGCTGCACCTGGATGGCGAAGAGCAGCGGGCTCATCAGGTCGCCATAGGGGAAGTAGGTGGCGTTGTTGAAGAAGCGCTTCAGGTAGTACTCGTTGGGCACGCCATACAGGTAGGGGTTGAGGTTCTTGGCCGCCACGCCGCCGATGGCAGGGTCGCCAGCGTCGAAGAACTGGAACCAGATGCGCTGGTTCCACTTGCGGCCGTTGCTGACCCCGCCCGAGGTGTCCACGCCGGCCGGCACGGGCATGATGCCCCACTGGAAGTCGGCCGGGGTGCGGTTGTTGTTGTTGCCATAGGTGTTGGTGTTGTGGGTGGCCTGGCTGCCGTTGTCGGTGATGCCGATGTTGCTGGCATTGTAGGCGTTGTCATTGAAGTAGAAGCTGTAGCGGTAGTTGCCGAAGCTGATGAGCGGCTCCGTGGCCTCGCTCTTGAGCGCGGCATAGAGCAGCAGGCCGCGATTGGGGTCGTCGGTGACCGCGAACTCGGGATAGACATCGGGCCGGCCGCCGTTGAGCCAGCCGGCCGCGGTGGTGTTGGCCGCGGTCAGAGTGAAGGTGACGGTCTGGCCAAAGGTGACCATGGAGGGCGAGGCGGTCTTGGTGAGGGCCAGGGCGCGGTTGATGATGTCCACGCAGTTCTTCTTGTAGATCATGCTCAATTCATTGGGATACTCGCCGCTGGTCCAGGCCAGGGAGCCGTTCACCGAGATGGTGGCGGTGTTGCAGATGCGGCCAGTGAAGCCGGGCAGCACCACCGCGGTGATGGTGACCGCGCCCTGGGTGGCGCTATAATTGAGGAACTGGAAGCCCGGCACGGTGCCGATGCTGAACTGCACATTGTTGCCCGAGACCGAGGCCGCGGGCTGGGTGCCCACCACCTGCAGCTGGCTGGGCACCGCGTCATTGATGGTCACATTGGTGGCGGCCACCGAGCCGAAGTTGCGGTAAGAGAGAACATAGGTGAGCGTGTCGCCAGTGAAGCCGATGGTGCTGTTCACCGACTTGTAGATCTTCATGTTGGGCGCGGCCACCATCTCGCAGGGCTTGTGGAAGTTGCCGGTCATGGCCAAGAAGGGCCCCACGCGGTAGAAGTCATGGAAGTACTTGGGGTAGGGCAGGCCCGAGCCGTCCGGGGCCGCGCCATTGTCCTTGTCCCAGTAGTCCACCAGCTGGCGGTACATCTGGTGGATGAGGTCATACTGCCGGCCATTGACCCCGGTGTCAGAATCCACGTCATCGCCGGCCAGGGCGGCCATGGACATGGGGCCGAAGATGGTGGGGATGCGGTCCGGGGTGCCGTTGGGCGCGCCGCTCTGGGCGATGCCCGGCTGAAGCTGGCTGGGGCCCCAGAAGGTGAGGCCCGTGCCCATCACCTCGGTGATCTGCGCGGGGTCGCTGGGGTTCCATGCGTACTCCGACAGGGTGGAGGCCATGCGGCGCTGGTAGTTGACCGCCGGCGCGCCGGCCAGGATGGCATGGTTGGTGACATCCCAGTGCTCGGCGGGCTGGCCGTACCAGAGATAAGCCAGGGCATTGCGCCAGGGCGTGCGCACGCCCTCGGACACGGCGCCCCAGTCGCCGGTGAAGGCCACGGCCGAGGTGGTGGGGTTGACGGTGTAATTGTCAGTGCCAATGCTCCAGGGAGTGCGCTGGGCCACCAGCTGGCCGATGATGTACTCGCTGGAATTGGCCGCGCGCTGGTAGAGCATGGCGCTGAAAGTGTCGCCTTCGTCCGTCAAGGCCCCGGCGAAGCAGCGATAGTGCCCGGGCGCCAGGTAAGAGAGGTAATTCTCAGCCGCGCTGCAGTAGCCGGTGGCCTGCGGGTAGCCCGGCTGGGTGGTGGTGGTGTCCCAGCTGGTGACCTCGCCCACGCTGTCAGCCTTCTTCACAAAGCCATCCCAGCCTATCTCGCCGCTGCGCACCTTGGGCGCATCCGCTCCTGGGATGGGCGCGAACACCCCGCTGCCCAGGCTGGTCTCGCGCAGGGCGATCATGCCGTGCACGAGATAATTGAAGTCGCGCTTGTAGCTCATGGCCGTGCCATCCGCCGCGGTGTAGCCCATGTTGTCGCCCCAGTTCTTCCAGGCGATGAGCAGGGCCAAGGCCGCGTCCTCATCGCCATCCGTGGCGCCGTTGCCATAGCCCGCGTGATTCCAATCGATCACCCCGCCGCTGTCGCAGCTGCCAGCCAAAGACCCGTACTGCATGGTGCCGGGGGTGGCGCTCTCATAGCTGGGAATCATGGCGATGAAGCTGCGCGCCTGGATCCACAAGCCGTCAAAGGTGTCCTTGTCGCACATCAGGGCAGCGGCCAGCATGGCCATGCCGTCCTCTTCAGAGCAGCCCTGGTTGCCCACCCCGCAGCCCGTGGTGGCATAGGCAAAGCGGTGCGGCAAGCCGGCCGGCTTCCAGCTGCTGGGCATGTCGATGAGGCGGTGCATCATCTCGACATACATATGGATGGCTTCCCGCTCCATCTCCACATGGCTGACGCCCGGCGGCGGGTTGTTGACCACGGTCTTGCCGTAGTCATATTCATTGAATTGTGGGAAAGGCATGGCTGGCGACTGGGGCATGACCGAGCCATTGTTGATATTAGCCGCGGTCACCGGGAAGGTGGCATGCAGAGGCAAGGCCAGGCAGAGCAGGCCGAAGAGGGCGAACAAAGATTTGCTGAATGCGCGCATGGAACCCCAAAGAAGATCAAATGCTGTAGTAATTTTATCGTGCAAATCAGCATATTTCCACAGAAACAGACCGGTCGTTCTGGCAGACGATACAATTCAGACGTCTATCATCCTTCTATTCAAGAATTTTACAGTTTTGACAAGCGAGAAGCACTTTTTTGCAAATAAATCACGAATATTTCCTGTTACCATTCATCAGAAAACCGACTGAACAAAAACTTTAAAACCTAGAACCACTATCCGCATATAATAGTGCCAGGCTAAGATCAAGGAGCATTCATGGGCTTTGAACAAAGGCAAGCCAAGCGCGTCAAGCTCGCACTTCATGGCGAGCTCTCCTTCAGCAAGAACGGGCTGAAGCGCGTGCTGGCTTGCAAGACTCTCAATCTGTCTGAGACCGGCATCGCGGTCACCACCTGGGGCCACGCCGACATCGGCGACAGCGGCGAGGTTCGCATCCTCACGCCCCACAACAACATGGGCTTGCGCTTCTCCGCCGTGGTGGTCTCTTGCCAGCCAGCCGAGGACCAGCCCAGCTATGAGGAGCGGCGGCGCCAGGCTTTGAGCCGCCAGGTGAATGACATCCGCCTGGCCTTCACGGCCATGGATGAGCACAACCACAGCGGCCTGGTGGCCCTGCTCGAGCAGAACCTGGGCAAGGGCAACCTGAAGCAAGCGCCGGCCCCAGCCCAGGCCGCGCCCGCCAAGCCAGCCCCTGTGGCTTCAGCCAAGCCTTCACCGGCCCAGGCCGCGCCAGCTGCCAAGGCCAGCGGGCCTGGCCTAGCCAAGCCTCAGTTGAGCCTGCTCAGCGAGCCCGAAACCCGCGCTCTGCTGGCTGCCAAGCCCCACCTCATCCTCGACCAGATGCGGCAGTGGCCCCAGTTCCAGGGCCTGCTCTTGAGCCTTCAGCAGTCCATGCAGGCGCGGCCCCTTGATTTTGAGCACCCCGAGGCCTTGAGCTTCAACCAGCCCCTGCGCGCCACTTTGAGCCTGCCCGGCATCAGCGCCAAGGCCGAGCTCTTGGCTGCCGTGGATGCCTGCCAGCTCGCGGGCGGCTCCTGGCGCGTGCGGGCCCGCCTGGTGGCCATTGAGCAGGAATCAGCCCTCAGGCTCTCCGCCCTGCTCTCGCACGTGGGCTAGCGCGCCTTCCCTGCCCCAGCAAAAGAAAAGCCCCTGCCGATGAAGGCAGGGGCTTTTCTTTTGCAAAAGCGCTGAAGGCTACTTCAGGTCGATCACAGCGCCGGTGTCGGCAAACTTGGCCTTGATGCCGTCGGCCTCTTCCTTGCTGACGCCTTCCTTGATGGGCTTGGGCGCGCCGTCCACCAGGTCCTTGGCCTCCTTGAGGCCCAGGCCGGTGATCTCGCGCACGACCTTGATGGCGCCGATCTTCTTGTCCGCGGGCACCGAGACCAGCACCACGTCAAAGCTGCTCTTGGCCTCCGCGGCCGGGCCTGCGGCGGCAGCCGGGCCGGCAACGGCCACGGCGGCGGCGGCGCTGACGCCGAACTTCTCTTCCAGGGCCTTGACCAGCTCGGCCAGGTCCTTGACGCTCATGTTCTCGATCTCGCTGATGAACTGATCCTTGGTGAGAGCCATTGTGGGAACTCCTTTTGTTCGATGGTCGGTTTCATTGGGATGAGAGCCGCACCGGCACCTGCCGCCGCGGCGCGGTGCTTAAGCGGCCTTCTGCTCGGCCACGGCGTTGAGCACCACGGCCAGCCCGCGCACCGGGTTGTTGATGGTGCGAACGAAGCGGGTGATGGGGCTGTTGAGGCTGCCGCAGAGCTTGGCCAGCAGCACCTCGCGGGGGGGCAGGGTGGCCACGGCTTCGATGTCAGCCTTGGTCGCGACCTTGCCTTCCAGCAGGCCTCCGACCACCGCCAGATGCGGATGGTCCTTGGCGAACTCCACCAGCACCTTGGCCGGGGCGGCGATGTCACCGCGGCAGATGGTGAGCATGGTGGGGCCGGTCAGGTGCGAGTTGACGCCTTCCAGGCCCAGCTCCTTGGCGGCGATGGCCGCCAGGGTGTTCTTGATCACCTTGTGGGTGGCCTTGACAGCGCGGAGCCGGTTGCGCAGCTCAGTGGCTTCCCCCACGTTCAGGCTCAGGTTGTGGCTGACGTAGATGGCCAGCGCGCCTTCCAGGTCCTTCTTGGCTTCCGCCACGGCTGCGATGTTCTCTTTGTTGGGCATTCTAGATTCACCTCCCCTCGGGTGTGTCTTTTGAAAATGAAAAGGGCCTTTCGTCCGCGGGGACAAAAGGCCCAAGGGAGCTTTGAGCTCCCCAAGTTCGCCTCTCATCTCGGCGGGCCCCCTGGCGGGGTTTCATCCCGGGCGTGCCGGGAACCAGCTGTCTTCGATTGACTAGATTGTCCGCCCCTCAAGGGGCGCTGATCAATTCTGAGCCGGGCCGCTCAAGGCGAACTGGCCCAGATCGAGCTTGACGCCCACGCCCTGGGTGCTGCTCAAGGCCGCGCTCTTGAGGAACTGGCCCTTGGCCGCGGCCGGCTTGGCCTTGACCACGGCGTCCATCACCGCCAGCACGTTCAGCTCGAGCTTCTTGGCCTCAAAGCTGGCCTTGCCCACCAGGGTGTGCATGACCGCCTCGGCGTTCACCTTGTACTCGATCTTGCCGGCCTTGATGTCAGAGAGCGCCTTGGTCACGTCAAAGGTCACGGTGCCGGTCTTGGGGTTTGGCATGAGGCCGCGGGGGCCCAGCACCTTGCCCAGCTTGCCCACGTCCTTCATCATGTCGGGGGTGGCCACCGCCACGTCAAAGTCGGTCCAGCCCTTCTGCACCTTCTCAATCAGCTCTTCCGAGCCCACAAAGTCGGCGCCGGCGGCCTGGGCTTCCTTCTCCTTCTCGCCCTTGGCGAACACCACCACGCGCACCTTCTTGCCGGTGCCGGCGGGCAGCACCACGGTGCCGCGCACCTGCTGGTCGGCCTGCTTGGGGTCCACGCCCAGCTTGACCGCCAGCTCCACGGTCTCATCGAACTTGGCGTTGGCGGTCTGCTTCACCAGGGCCACGGCCTCGGCCACGGAATAGGCCTTGGCGGGGTCCAAGAGCTTCACAATGGCCTGGCGGCGCTTGCTGATCTTTGCCATGTCTTGCCTCTCAAAAGCCCGGTCGTAGCGGACCGCGAAGGCCCTGCCGGGTGGGTTTGTGCTACTTCTCTATGTCAATGCCCATGCTGCGGGCCGTGCCGGCCACCATGCTCATGGCGGCTTCCACGCTGGCCGCGTTCAGGTCGGCCATCTTCTGCTTGGCGATGCGCTCCACATCCGCGCTGCTCACCTTGCCCACCTTCTTCTTGTTGGGGTTGCCGCTGCCGCTCTCGACCTTGGCGGCCTTCTTCAGCAGGATGGCGGCCGGGGGCGTCTTGGTGACAAAGGTGAAGCTGCGGTCCGTGTAGATGGTGACCACCGCCGGCACCACCAAGCCCTCGTCCTTCTGGGTCTGGGCGTTGAAGGCCTTGCAGAATTCCATGATGTTGACGCCGTGGGGGCCCAGCGCGGTGCCCACCGGGGGCGCCGGGTTGGCCTTGCCGGCCTGGATCTGGATCTTGACGATCGCCTTGACCTTCTTTGCCATGACTTATCCTTTCGTTGTTGGGATCAGGATTCCTTTTCCACCTGGCCGAACTCGAGCTCCACCGGGGTGGGCCGGCCAAAGATGGTGACCATCACCTTGAGCTTGCCGCGCTCCATGTTGACCTCTTCCACCAGGCCGCTGAAGTTGGCGAAGGGCCCCTCCGTCACCTTCACCCGGTCGCTGGCCGCCACGTTGATGTGCGGCTTGGGGCGGGTGCGCGTGCCCTTCATCTGCCCGATGATGTTCTCCACCTCATCGTCCGAGAGCGGCGTGGGGCGGTGGCCCGAGCCCACAAAGCTGGTCACCTTGGGGGTCTCGCAGATGAAGTGATAGGTCTCGTCGGTCAGCTCCATCTCCACCAGGATGTAGCCCGGGAAGAAGCGGCGCGTGCTCACCTTCTTCTTGCCCCCGCGGGTCTCGCTGACCTCCTCGCTGGGGATGAGGATGCTGAAGATCTTGTCCTCCATCTTCAGCGACTTGACGCGGTTCTCAAGGTCCAGCTTCACCTTGTTCTCATAACCGCTGTAGGTGTTGATCACGAACCACTGGCGCGCCATCGAGCTCCCTTCGATTCTACTTGAGTATCAGCGAGATGCCCTTGCTCAGCAAGAAGTCGATCAGCATGGTGAGCAGCGTGAAGATGGTGACGAAGATGAGCACCACCACGGACGAGCCCCAGATGTCCTTGGGCGTCGGCCAGCTCACCTTCTTCAGCTCGGCGTAGGCCTCGCGAAAGAAGGTGCGGCTCTTGTCGATGAACGTTGTCTGGGTCTCAGCCATGCTGGCCACTCCCCTTGCATTGATCGGCCGAAGCCGAACTGGCAGGCCCGGCAGGACTTGAACCTGCAACACCTCGTTTTGGAGACGAGTACTCTACCATTGAGCTACGGGCCTAGAATCCTGCCTTGCCAGAGCGGCAAGGCGGGACGCGTCTACTTCACCTCGCGGTGGGCGACGTGCTTGCGGCAGGTCTTGCAGAACTTCTTCAGCTCAAGCCTGTCGGTGTGCTTGCGCTTGTCCTTCTTGGTGATGTAATTGCGGTTCTTGCACGTGGTGCAAGCCAGGGTGATCAACTCGCGCATGTCGCTGTTCCCTTCTCAAATAATAACCCCCTCCCCGGATGGGGAGAGGGTGGCCGCGCCCCCGGCAGGGGGCCGCCGTTCACTCAATGATCTCGGTCACCACGCCGGCGCCCACGGTGTGGCCGCCCTCACGGATGGCGAAGCGCAAGCCCTGCT
>CAYXCT010000082.1:0-9017 GCA_964463435.1 uncultured bacterium
GCCCATCTGGCTGAAGAAGCCCGAGCGCAAGAAGGTGCTGGCGATCTCGCTGCCGGTGGCCACCGCGGCCTGCACCTGGCCCAGGGTGATGCTCATCACCGCGTATCTGAGCGCGGTGATGCCGGAGAGGCAGATGCCGTGGGTGCTCACCGCATCCAGGGGCGGCAGGCCCAGCTCGCCATGCACCATCAGGGCGTGGCCGGGCACCAGCAGGTCGGGCGTGGATGTCCCGCAGGCCAGGCAGCCGATGCTGGCCGGGTCGAGCCCGCCAACAGGCGCCAGCTTGCGCACCGCCTCCGCGGTCAGCTGGGCGTTGGTGTGGGTGATGGCGCCCGTGGCCCGGTCGATGACATAGTGGCGCTGCTTGATCTTGTTGTTGCGCAGGATCAGGGCCTTGGTGCGGCTGGGGATGCCATCGATGCGGCCCAGCACATCCTCGATGGACTGGTTGTCAACCGGGGCATTGGGCAAGGAGCTGGCAAGGCTGGTGATGAACGCGTCCAAGAATCACTCCTGGCTGGGCATGGCAGAGGGAAGCGGCTTTCAGTCCGGCAGAAGGTGGGAATCGACCTGGTCGCTGACGGCCGACCAGCCGCATTTGAGGCAGACCGTGAGGGTCCTGGTGCCCCCCTTGATCCGGCTGATCTTGCTCATCAGCGTCCCCCGGCAATCCGGGCAGCGGCGGCGCTCGGTCTTGGTCCCGCGCTTGTCCACCTTGACGGCACGATTGATCTTACGCCGGTCTTCCTTGCGCTTGGGCTTTAGAAGCATGTCGGCCTCCTAGTTTCCCCTAATATAGATGATTCACGGCCAAAAGAAAAGGCCCCCAAGGGGGCCTTTTGCTCAAGCCTTCTTTTCCTGCCAGAGCCTCAGCTCCAGCACATGGCGCTTGTACTTCATGGCGCAGGCAGCATCCGGCTTCTTGTCCGGCCAGTGCAGGGGCAGGGTGGGCACCGGAAGGAAGGCAGCCTGGTCGCATCCCTCGCCCTCCAGCCCTGAGGCGAGCACAATGGCAAATTGCTTGAAGAGCTCCTTGAGGGCAGCCCGGCCGCCCTCCTCATCCCCCCTCCGCCCCCAGATCAGCTCTGAGAGCTCTATGCTGAAGGATTTGTCTGTCCTCAGGTTGAGCCTCACATCCGGCCAGCACGGCAGCGAGATGGACCACTCAAGGCTCATGTCACGTGCCAAGCTCAGCGGCAGGCTGCTATATTCAAGCTCCTCCTGCGTCCGGGCTTTGAACACCTTGGAGAATATCTCTGCTAGTTGAGGCCCTGTTGGGATCTGGGAAACTTCGCGAAGCATGGCTCACCTTGAGTGCTGGTTGATAATAGACCAGCAATGCCGATGCCAAGTCATAAAAATGCGTTCCCAATGCCCACAAGGAGTTTCTTGAGGCATGCCTTTGTCTGCCATTCCAATGTCCCTAATTGCTCCAGATATTATGGCATGCTTTCCAAGGTTCAAGGCTAGCGATGTCAGACAGTGAAACCGCCCATGCTTTTGACAGCCTCTGACCCAAAGGCTTTGATCAAATCCTGCATGCCAGATTGGATGCCTCTGTCCAGCAAAGGCGTCAGATCAATGCCAAGGCTGAGCCCAGCAGCCTTGTCAGGGGCATGGCTCTGGTCAAACGTGGCATTGGCTTGCAGCCTTCCTAGCAGGGCTGAGCCATAGGCCTTGTCCTTAAGCTGGCTGGGGAAGCAGGCAGCCAGAGCCTGGGCAAGCTCAATGTGGCCATGGAGCGGCTGCGCCATGCGCCAGGGCGCTGGCACCCAATCCAGGCTGCCCCAGACCTCACAGCCGATCACCTGGCGCGGCCTTTGGCCAGGGCCCAAGCGCCTCAAGGCCTCCAAGGCCCGCAGGCAAGCTGCCTGGTGCGTGGGATGCCTGTCAAAGGGCTGATGCAGGTAAGCCTTTTGCAGTCGGCATAGCTGAAGGATCAGATCCAAATCCTGGCCAAGGCCGGGCTGACGGCCATCCTTGACCTGGGCGCTGCTGTGGCCGAGCAGGATGAGGGCAGCATAACCGCCCACTTGGGCCGCCGCGCAGGCTTCGGCCGCCCGCTCCTCTGCCAGGCCTGGCCTGGCATCCGGGCCGCTGGCTCCGTCTGCCAGCACCACGCAGGCAAAGCCTTGAGACGGCTTGGCCTCAAGGATGCCGGCCAGGGCCATGAACTCAGCATCATCCGGATGGGCAGCCACGCACAGATGCGTGGCCCGCGCCAGGGCTGCGCTGGCATCCTGGCCGGATGGGACATAGATCCTTGACCGCGGCTGGCTGAAAACAGGGGGCATGCGGGCATTATACGGGCAAGCGAGCAGAAGGGGAAGCCGCTCCCGGCCTCCCCTTCCCTTGCCCTTGTTGCCTCAGCCCACGATGATGCGCTGGGCTTTGGCCCTCTCCACCTTCTTCAGCTCCAGGCTCAGCACCCCATTCTCATAGGCTGCCTTCACGTCATCCCGGCTGATGTTCTCCCCCAGGTTGAAGGCCCTTCTCCAAGCCCTGGGCACGCGCTCCAGGCGCTGCGCCTCCCAGCCGGGATTCTCTGCTTGGCCCGCGGCCTCAGCCTCGATGATGAGGGCGTCCTGCTCCAGCTCCACGCGGATGTCTTCCCGCTTGAGGCCTGGCAGGTCCACCAGCACTTTCCAGCCATCCTTGGACTCCAGGATGTCCACGCTGGGGGTGAACCAATCCTTCCCATCCTTGTCAGTGTTGGCCTCGAAATTCGCCAAAGCGCGGAAGGTATCCAATGCGGGGTTGTTGATGAGGAACATGTCTGCCTCCAGAAAATGGTGTTTTGATGACCCATCTTTTGAAGAGCAAGCGGCGTGCCAAGGGATGGCCCAAGCAAAGGCAAGGATTTCCATGCGCAATGACAGCGCGATGTTCAAAGATGAAACAAGGGTTGTTGCGGGATAGATCAAAACAATGCCGGCCAGGCTTTGAATGAAAGCGCCCGGCGCCTTTGGATAAACAACGCCTAAGACCCTTTGGCTCCAAAGCCGCCGGGATTTGCCAGCCCGGCGCCTTTGAAGCGAACCGCTGCGCGGTTCTGGACAGCGGCGCACATATGGAGCCGCTGTCCCAAATGAAAAAGAAGCCCGGAGTTCCGGGCTTCTTTTTCATTTGGAGCGGGAGATGGGAATCGAACCCACGACGTTCAGCTTGGGAAGCTGACATTCTACCACTGAATTACTCCCGCGGAAGACGGATGGAGTATAGCGAATGCGGGGTTCGGGTTCAAATGAAAAGTGGCCTCACTTGCAGGCAGGCTTGTCCAGGCGCACGGCCTCCAAGCCCATCAGCGTGGCATTGTCCATGTCGCCGATGGCCTCGATGTCCAGCTCTTGGCCCTGCAGCTGCACCGTGGCAGTGATGTCCACGGCCTTGTCCTTGTCGCCCGCCAGTGCATAGAGGTCGATGCCGCTGGCCACTTCCCTGCCCTGCAGCTTGAGCGTCATGCTGCGCCGCCCTGCCTCATGAAAGTAGGTCTCCGCCATCTTGAACCTCACCTGCCAGGTGCCGGGCGCCAGGTACATGCGGTAGGCCAGGCGCGGCCCCCAGCGCTCGCTGTAATACAGCTCAGGGTCCGGCGTGCCGCTCTTGGGCGGGCCGGTGACGCTCACCTGTCCCTCGCCGCCCGGGAGATAGCCGTAGGCGCCGGGAAGCCAGGCCTGGTCCGCCTCCCAAGCCTTGCCCAGGCGGTCCACCAGGCGCTCGCCGCCGCAATGGAGCCGGCGCTCAGTCAGGCAGGGGTCAGCCGCCGGCGGCGGCGTGGGCGTGCAGGTGGGCGTGCAGGTGGCGCTGGCCGTGGGCAAAGCCGTGGGCGTGCCGCTCTTGGGCGGCGCCGAGACCGCGGCCAGGGCATAGACCAGGGCCGCGTTCCAGTTGATGGCCACCTCATTGGTGGCATAGCTGGGCTGGTCGTCCTTCCAATTGGTGGCGGTGGTGCCGCCGCCCACCAGGTAGCCGGGCCAGGGCTCCTCGATGCCATCCGAGCCGCTGGGGCGGTGGTGCGGGTGCATGGGCGGCTTGTAGCCCGCGCCCGTCACCTGGCTGCGGCCATAATGGTTGCGGCCGTACAGGTAAGCCAGCTGCTCGGCCACGGTGTCGCGGTAGGCTGGCTGGTGGCTGATGCGGTCGGCGCTCATCAGGATGACGGCCAGGCGCGCCACCGTGCCGTTGCTGCCCCAGTAATGGCTCACCAGGGCCCGGCCAAAGCCATGGCTCTTGGCGCGCGCCACCATGGTGTCCGCGGCCGAGACCAGCCCGCTCCTCACCTGCTCCAGCAGGTCGGCATCGCGGCCGCCGCGCTGGCTCAGGGCATAGGTGACCAGGCCCAGGTCCTTCACATGGTTCCAGTCCCAGTCCTCCTCGGTGATGGGGCTCTGCTCATGGATGCGGCGCTCAGCCTCGGCCAAAGCCGCGGCTGAGCCGGTGGCCTCCCACATCTCCACCGCGGCCCACAGCCGGTCATCCGGGTCTTCGGTCTTGTAGGCCCCGGTCTTGAAGTCGCTGTAATCCGGCTGCAGGTCCTCGGGATGGGCCTTGAGCCAGTCCCAGCCCTTTTCGGAAGCCTTGATCAGGCGCTGGGCATAGCGCGGGTCATAGGCCGCAAAGGCGCGGCTGGCCTGGGCCATCACGGCCACAAAGTCCGCCGTGGCCGCGCTGCCCACCGGCGCCAAGAAGCGCTGGCTGCCGTCCTGCTCCGGCATCTCAAAGGCGTCGAACTGGCGCGAGGAGAGCTTGCCGCTCACCCCGCCATCCGGCATCTGCATGGTGAAGAGCCAATCCAGCTCCCACTTCAGCTCAGCCAGGTAGTCCGGCAGCGGCCCGCCGTGCTCAGGGATGGGCAGCGGCAGGCGCTTCAGCACCCCGGGGAAATGCTCCCAGGCCTGCAGCAGGCAGCCCATGGTGACCCCGGCGTTGACCACGTACTTGTTGTAGTCGCCGGCATCATGCCAGCCGCCGGTGGCCTTGCGCAGCACACCGGGCTTGCCAAAATAGTCCAGCAAGCCATCCTGAAGATGGCAGGCCTGGTGATGATAATGCCGGCCCTGGTAGTCCAGGCTGACCTCGGTGCCGCAGCGCCAGCCATAGAAGCCGGTCATGGCCAGCGCCAGCTGGGGGTTGTAGGCGTCTTCGCTGATGATGAAGCTGATCGGCGACTGGCCCAGGCCGGGCAGGCGCAGGTCGTAGCGGCCCGGGGTGTCAAAGGCCGTGAAATCAGCCCTGTAGACGGTCTCGGCGCTGTCCGGGCATTCATAGGGGCCCGTGACCTGGCCGGTGAAGGCCACAGCGCCGCTGGCATGGTCCACCAGCTCAAAGCTGTCAGCCTTCTGCATCACCGTGGCCTGCTTGGCCAGGCCCGTGGCATAGCCCACGGAAGATAAGCGGACCAAGTCTTGGCTTTCTTGAGCGGCGTGCAGTGAGGTTGTGGCTGCAAGGGCTAGGGTCATGAGCAGCATGGCGCTCCAGAAGGCGGTTCAGACGGCTGAAAATGCGGATAGACCCTGACGCACAACAGGGTTGCTGAGGATTCAGCGCTTCTTGGCTGGGGGCTGCAGCAGCTCGCTGCTCAAGATGAGGTAGCCGGCATTGCGGCCTTCAAAGGCCAGGCGCGAGGGGTTGCCGCCAATGGCCTCCGCGGCGCTCTCAGGCCTGATGACCAGGGGCTGCTCGCTCAAGAGCGCCAAGTCCTGCGCCAGCCCGCTCTGCAGCAGGGCCGCTCCGGCCAGGCTCAAGACCGCCTCTTCCTTCTGATCCTCAGGCAGGCCCAGCTGGCTCTTGTGCGCCAGGCTGCTGAAAGCCGCGATGGCTGTGACCGCGTCCATGTGGTGCTGGCCCTCGGCCTTGGTGGCGGCGTCCTTGCCGATGAAGGCCTCCCAGAGGAAGAGCCCCGGCTTCTGGGCCACAAAAGGGGCCAGGCTCAAGCCCGCGCTCACCGTGGCAGGCTTCACCTGCTCCAGCACGTACAACAGCTGCTGCAGGCCGGTGAGCGCGCTGGTGGCGGCCGGGCCGCTCACCACTGAGCGCTCCTTGAGGTCCGCCTTGCGCTTGCCGCCCAGCTCCTCTATCTCCCTGGGCTTGAGCAGATAGAGCGGGCATTCCAGGCCCAGCGCAACGCTGGCCTGGCGCGAAAGGTCCTCTTTGATGCGGTCCACCACGCGGCTCAAGCTGGCGCCGCAAAAGACCTCTTCTTCCGCGGGCTGCAGGGCGCGGCGGGCCCATATGAAATTGTTGTTCGACACCGAACCGATGTCGAGGCAGTAGGCGACTTGGGGCATGGCTCATCTCACTGAAAAAGGGGCTTTTCTCCAGGGATGAGTTTAACGCGATGCTGGGCATTTTTCAAGGGGTGGGACAGCCTGAGGGCTGTTTCAAAACAGCTTGCCCTGCCGCCCTATCTCCAGCACCCAGTCAACAATGGCCTTGCGAAGCGGGGTCCCCATCCTGTAATCAGCCGCAAAATGCCCCTGAGCCCGGCCTTCATCGCGCAATTTGAGGGCCCTGGCTTCAGCCTTGGCATCCCCGGGATGATAGACAGCCAGGGTCGCTCCGCCGAACTTCTTGAGCAGGGCAAAGGCCGCCACATCGCTCATGCCATCGCCCAGGTAGAGCATCTGCTTGAAGGGGATGCGGTAGTCGGCCGGGTCAAGGCGGTCATTGACATGCGGCTTGGGCCCGGAGCCAAAGGCGCCCTTGCTGATGGCAAAGAGCTTCTGGGTCTTGGCCGTGAAGCTCACAACTTCTTTGGGAAAGGACAGCCGAGGGCCCAGGCCGTCCTGGGGGTCCTCCTCAGCCATGCGGCAGGCGAAGAGCGCGCGGAAATGCCTTTCCAAGCCCCTGGCCCGCAGGCAGCCGCGGATCATGGGCTCCATGCCGCCTGAGACGATGAAAGCCTCCCAAGAGCCCGGCCCGGCCCGGCGCTCCAGCTCATCAAACAGCCCTTCCTCGCTGGGGGTGGAGGCCAGGCCGGGATAGAGGGCCACCTCCCTGCCCCAGCGCTCCAGCTGGACTGTGCTCAAGCGCCGCAAAGGGTCCTGGCGCCCCTCCTCCACCAGCCGGAAGAGGTAAGAGAGCTCCTGGTCAAAGCCATCATCGCCGGCCTGCAGCGCCGTGCACCCTGCCCAGAAGGCCGCCGGGTCAAGCCCCCAGGATCGGAGCAAGGGGTTGTGCATGGTCTCCGGCGCCAGGGTCTGGTCAAAGTCGAAGACCAGCGCGGCGGGCTTCATGCCTGGCCTGGGGCGGGCAGCAGGCGCATGGCCTGGCAGAAGCTCTGCGGCGGCGGGATCATGCGGCGGCGCTCAAGGTCAAAGAAGCAGAAGACGAACTCGGCCAGGCAGGCCTCTTCGCCGCCCGCCTTGCGCAGGCGCTGCTGCAGGGTGAACAGGCGCTCCCCGGCCTCCACCGCCCAGGTCTCCGCTTGCAGGGCCTCGCCCTGCTCCACCTCGCGCTTGAAGCGCAGGCGCGCATCCAAGATGACCGGCCCCTTGCGCTCGGCGGCCACCCGCTCGGCGGTCCAGCCGCCGGAGCCGATCATGTCCCAGCGCGCCTCCTCGAGCAGCACCATGTAGGCCGCGTTGTTGACATGGCCGTAGAGGTCGCAATGCTCAGGCCCGGCCTTCAGCGCCGTGGCGTGCACCTGGCTGATGGGCGGCAGCAGCTCAAAGCGCCTGCTCATCCGGCCTCCTTTGGGCTTCTTGCTCGCGCCGCAGGCGGCGCTGGGTGAGCTTGGACCAGGCCAGGAGGCCGGCCAGGGCCGCGGCCGAGAGGATGAAGAGCCAAAGGGGCATGTCAGCCCTCCGCGCTGTTGCGGTGATGGTGCAGCCAGGCCTGGATGCGCGCCGCATCCTCCCGGCTGATGGCCATGAAGCGCAATCCGGTGAAGCAGGTGTGCTGGCCGGCCGCCTGGCGGGCGCTCCACGCCGACTGCACCAGGGCGTAGACCGGGTGCTGGCCGGGCAGGTGCAGGGCCAGGGCCAGCAGGCGGTTCTGCCCCAGCTCCTCATCGGAGCCAACCATCACCCCGGCATGGCTCAGGTTGAGCACCTGCACCTGGCTGAGCGGCAAGAAGGCGCTCTCAAAGCGACCCGAGTCAGGGAACATCTCCTGGATCTCGGCCGGGCCGATCTCCTTGATCTCCCCCTTGAGGCGCACCAAAAAGCGCTCCTCGCTGCGGCGCTCCGTGGGGGGATGGGCGGCATCAAATTCGTTCATGGCTCCCTTGCCGGGCTCAAGCCCGATGATGGGCCGCGGGCCCCGGCATCCTTGCCGAAAACGGCGAAGAACGCCAGGCCAGCGAAGCCGCAGGCTGCGGCGGTGAGGAAATTGACCTTGGGCCCCAGAGCCCACAACCAGGCGGCGCTGAAGGCGGAGGCGGAGACGATGCAGTCGCGCGCCAGGTAATAGAGCCCGAAGACCTCCGACTCATGCTGGGCGGGGGCCATCTCCATGATGAGGGCCTTGCGGGCCGGCTCGCCGAACTCCTTGAGGCCGCGCACCACAAAGGCGGGCACCATGGCCCAGAAGCTGTGCGAGACCCAGAGCAGCAGCGGGAAGCTGGCGAAGAAGGCGAAGGTGACCACCACATAGGGCTTCTTGCCGCCCTTGTCCACCACCCAGGCCACCGGCAGGTAGATGAGCAGGGCCACCGTCATCTCGATGGCCTTGAGGGCCCCGAACTGCAGGTCGCTGATGCCGCAGCTCTGCACGCACCAGACCGCCGCGAAGTAGTAGGGGATCTGCTCGCTGAAGCGGATGAGGATGTCGGAGGCCAGCAGGACCTTGAGATCGCGGCTGAACAGGCCCCAGGTGGCGAGGGGCGAGAAGCTGGGCTTGGCCTCCGGCGCGGCGTCCACCATGGTGCGGTCCTGGATGAGCTGCCCCACCAGGGCCATGGTGAGCGCGATGGCGAAGCCCCAGCGCACCCCGGTCTCGCGGCCGCCATCCACGCCCTGGCTGGCCTGGAAGTGGGCGATGAGCAGGCCTCCCAAGAGCGGCCCCAGGATCATGGG
>CAYXCT010000083.1:0-8964 GCA_964463435.1 uncultured bacterium
TGCGGGTGGGCGTGCCTGAGGCAGTGCTGGTGGCGCTGCCGCTAGGCTCCGCCGTGGCCGTGGGCGAAGGCGAGGGGGTCTGGCTCTGGCTGAAGGTGCTGGTGACGGTGGGCGTGTCCGTGGCCGTGCTGCCAGGGGGCACATCCGTGAAGCTGGGGCTGGGCGTGGGGCTCAAGGTGGCGGTGAGGGTGGGCGTGCCAGAGCCCGTGGCAGTGCGGCTGGGTGTCCCGCTCAAGGTGGCGGTGGAAGTGGGGGTGCCCGAAGCCGTTGCCGTGCGGGTGGCAGTGGCAGAGAGCGTGGCGGTGCCCGTGGGGGTGGCCGTGCTCTGCGCCGGCGTGAAAGTGGCCGTGGCCGTGGCCAGGGCTGTGCTGCTGCCGGTGGAAGTGCGGGTGGGCGTGCCGCTGCTGGTGGCGGTGGGCGTGCCAGAGGCTGCCGGCGTGGCGCTGGGAGTGGCCGTGGAGCTGGGGGTGCTGGAAGCCGTGTTGGCTGGGGTGCTGGTGCGGGAACTGGTGACGCTCGCAGTGCTGGTAGCGGTGCTCTGCGTGGCTGTGGCTGTGGCTGCAGGCGAGGGCGTGCGGCTATAGGTGGGCGTGACAGTGAGGGCGGAGGCGATGCTGAGCACATGGGTGTTGCTGGTGGCGCTGGGGTAGCCGCTGGCGCTGATGGTGCCGGTGTTGTTGATGGTGCCGCCCGCGCTGGCCGTGGCATTGACATAGGCCGTGATGGTCACATTGCCCGAGCCCCCAGGGCTGAGGCTGGCCAGGGTCACGGACACGGCCTGGCCGCTGATGGTGCCGCTGGGCGCCACTGAGACCAGCGAGAGCCGGCTGTCAAAGGTGTCCGCGATCTGCACGTTGCTGATGGCCGCCGCGCCGCCCGGATAGGCGCCAGAGACCGGCTTCCAGGTGCCGGACACGTTCTGCTCCAGCACGATGTTGGCCGCGGCCGCGGCCGTGAAGCTGCCCACCGCGCCGGGGTAGGACCAGTCATCAGTGAGGGTGAGGCTGGGGTTGCCGCTCACCACATAGGCGGCCTGCAGCTGCACATTGGAGCCCGTGGCCACCGTGCCGCTGGCATAGGTGATGCGCAGCTCCATGTCAGCGCTGGTGCTGCCGCCGATGTAGGGCCCAAAGGCCAGCACCGCCCCGCTGGCGCCGCCGGACTGGTCATAATAGGAGGTGTAGGTGTAGGCCGAGGCCGTGGTGTAGCTGGGCTCATAGAAGAAGTAGCGGATGCGGTAGTTGGAGAGGCTGATGGTGCTGCCGCTGTTGTTGACGATCTCAAAGTTGGTGTCCACCGTGCTCTCAGGGCTGGCCTGCGAGTTGTTGTCGAACAGCAGGCTCACCCCGCTGGTCACGCCCGTGGTGTCGGCCCCGCTGGCCAGGTCCTTGTAGGTCAGGTAATAGGTGAGGGTCTGGCCGATGGCCGCGGTGCTCAGGCTGGCGGACTTGGCCAGGCTGAAGGCCGGGGTGGGGGTGGGGCTGGCCGTGAAGGTGGGCGTGCGGCTGGGGCTAGGCGTGGCCGTGCATCCGGTGCAGCCCCCGCAAGCCGGCGTGAACTGCCCGGTCATCACCATCAGGTACAGCACCTTGAGGCTGTCGTTGAAGTAGTTCTGGTTGTCGGTGGCCGCCAGCGTGGAATACACCGCGCTGGCGAAGCTGGCATTGGCGCTGCTGGCCATGGCCGAGATGCCGATGGCGCCGATGAGGCAGTTGCTGTGGTTGTTGCTGTCGCGGGCGCCGCTGGAATAGTTGTAGTCGTCGCCGATGTAGGCCGCGGCCGTGGCCGCCGTGGAATTGCCGCCCGCGCCCGCGCCGCCCGGCGCGAAGTTGGCGGCCCAGTGGTTGGCCAGGGCCAGGGCCCGGCTGTCGCCGGACCAGAGGTAGTCCAAGGTCACGCGCCAGGGCGTGCGGCAGGCGTCGTAGCCATAGCCGCCCGCGGCGTCCCCCTGGCCGAAGAGCCCGGCCGCGGTCACCCAGTCCGGCGGCAGGGCATAGGTGCTGAGGCACTTGGCATTCAGCACCGTGTAGCACTGGTCGCGCACCGCGCTCCAGCGCGTGCCTCCCTCAAAGCAGTCCCAGTTGGGAAAGTAGGCGGTGCAGAAATAGCTGGGGTTGTAGGCCTGGTTGCCGCCCGAGCAGCCGCTGCTGGTCCAGGCATCGCCGTTCTTCAGCCCCTTGCAGGAGCTGTCCACCTCATAGCTGTAGATGTTGTTGAGCAGGGCTTTGGCCTTGGTGTCCCAGCCTTCGGTGGGCCAGCGGCTGTTGGCCTCCACCATGGCCTGGGCCATGTCCACATCGCCATCCGTGGCCGCGTTGGCGCTGTTGTTGCCGCAGGCGCTCACGCTCCAGTTCATCAGGCCCTTGCCATCCAGCGTGCCGTTGTAGAGATTGTAGAGCTCTGTCAAGTTGGCGCTGCTGCTGTCCAAATAAGCGGACATCAGCATGCCGTAGCCCATGCCCTCGCTCACCGTGGTGCTGCCAATGGACATGCCGCCGTTGTCCACGCGCAGCGAATTGGTGCACCAGCCCGAGGTGCGGTGCCGGGTGGCCCAGGTGCTGTAGGCGCTGGCGCAGTCTGACACGGCATAGTTGGAAGGCAGGGTTCCATAGGAATAGCCCCAGACAGCCTCAGCCAGGCCAAGGCCCAGGAACAGGCCGCAAACGAGCATTAACCGCATTTTGAAATTGCGTTGCAGAGCCGCCTCCTGAACTGTTACAAAAAAACAAAACCCTGGGAAAACCCCTTGGCCGCACATAAATGCAAGGCTCAGGCCTGTTCTTGCCAAGCCTTGAGCCCTGCGCGCTACGCATAAATAATACACATCTGCCAGGCTTGATGCAAGGCCCCCCAGGTATGGTTCTGGCAAAAAGAGAGCACCTGGCTGGGTGCGCCAGGTGCTCTCTGAGGCCGGCTGTGATTTCGGGGCGGCGGGATTCGAACCCACGACCCCCTGCGCCCAAGGCAGGTGCGCTACCCCTGCGCTACGCCCCGGTGATGGCCGGCCCCTCTTGGGCAGAGGGATTGTGCCAAACATGCCGCGGTTTGGAAAGCCCAAAGAGGCTAGCGCTGGGCCGGGCCGATGCGCTCCTTGCTGATGACAAAGGCGTCATAATCCGCCTTCTCGTCCTTGCGCGCGGCCCAGCTCAGGTCGCCGCCGCCAAAGAAGGTGCTGAAATAGAAGCCATCGATCTTCAGCTCAGGGATGTCGCGGAAGCGCAGGCCCTGGCGCTCCAGCACCAGCTGGTTGTCGAGCCAGCCGCGCACCAGGCCATCGTGCTGGCCCGGGGTGTTGAGCGCCACCTCGGTCTCCACGCAATGCCACTGGCCGGGCACGAAGCGGCAGTCCTTGCCCTTCCAGCGGAAGCGGAGATCATCCCCCCACTGGGTGGCCTGGTCGGGATGGTAGACATAGGCCACCACCCGGCCGCCCGGCCGCCACATCAGGCGCACGCTGAAGCCATCCTTGCCATTGGGGATGTGGCCGCCGGTGTTGGCCTCGCCGCCCACCAGGCCCGGCAGCTTGCCGCCCTTCACAAAGTCGAAATCCGGGGCAAAGCGCACATAATAGCGCAGGAAGAGATGCTCGGCCGGGAGCAAGCCCAGGCGGATAAAGGGGCTCATGAACTGCATGCCGCCCCGGGGCCCGCCGATGGTGCCCTCGGGGTAGCGCACGCGCAGCACCCGGCCCTTGCCGCCGCAGGGCCTCTCCGCCTCGATGGTCCAGGCCTGCTCAGCCGGGCTGGGGCCCCAGGAGCAGCCCCAGGCCGCGGTCCAAGGCCGGGCCGAGAAGCCCCCATAGAAGAGCACGCGCGGGTCCTTGGCCAGCGCGGGCTCCAGCGCGGCCAGGTCCCCCTGTGGGCTGGCCGAGGCCCCCACGGCCGGGCCCAGCAGGCTGGCCAGCACCACCCAGCTGCCGCGGCTCATCGCAGGGCCGCGCATTTGGCCAGCGCCGACTGCTCCTCGCCGTCATCGGCGTGGGCATCGACCCGGTAGATGTAGACCCCGCTGGCCACCAGCTTGCTGGCGCTGTTGCGGCCGTCCCAGAGGATCTCGCTGTCGCCCCAGTTCACCGCGTGCCCAGGCAGGTCCACCACCTTCTCCCCCGAGACATCGTAGACCGTGATGTTGATGCGGCAGGGCCGGCTGACCCAGAAGCTGATATAGGTGCCGTCCCCGGCAAAGGGGTTGGGGCTGTTGGGGTAGAGGTGCAGCAGCAGGGCCACCTGGGTCTGGGTGGCCGTGGGCCGCGGGGTGCAGGTGGCGCTGGCGGTGAGGCTGGGCGTGGCCGTGGGACTGGCGGTGAGCGTGGGCGTGGCCGTGGCGGTGGAGGATTGGGTGGGCGTGGGCGTGCGGCTGGGCGTGATGCTGGCCGTGGGCGACTGGCTGGGCGTGGCGGTGATGCTGGGCGTGATGCTGGGGCTGCCGCAGGCCACCGCCAGGGTGGTGGTGTTGGAGGGGTTGGTCAGGGCCGGGCTGGCGCTCGCCACCGTGGCGGTGTTGAGCACCACGCTGGCGAGCGCGCAACTGGCGATGCCGGTCCAGGTGAAGCTGCCGGTGCCCTCATAGAGCGTGCCGCCCACGGCCCCGTTGTCGCTGCCGCTGAAATCCCACACGATGCTGCCGCTGGTGGCGCCCACCGCCGGCTTGCTGGAGGTGGCGCCCGAGGCGCTCTGGAACTTGATGCCCAGGGGCACCGCGTCCGTCACCGTGGCGCCGGTCAGCGCGGTGCTGCTGTAGAGCTTGAAGTCCTGGTAGCTCATGGTGTCGGCCTGGCCGGCCAGGCCGGGATGCCAGAGGGTGGCGCTGGTGATGCCGGGCCCGCTGGTGCAGGTGAAGGTGGAGTCGGTGCAGGTCATCAGCCAGCCGGTGGGCTCGGGCGTGCCGCGCTGCCAATACTTGAGCGAGAAGGTGCCAATGGGCTGCTCCAGGGCCTTCAGCGTGTACCACACCCCGCGCTGGGGCCCCTGGCCGTTCGGCGCGTTCCACTTGCAGGCCGCGGGCCAGCTGGGGGTGGCGCCCACGTTGACCTGCAGGCTAAGGTTGGCCGGGTTGGGGTCTATGGACATGATGACCCAATAGCCGTTGGGCGGGTTGGAGCCGTCCTCGCGCAGCATCATGCCCACATCGCCGGTGCTGGCGTTGCCGTCGATGCGCACGTCCACCTGCATCATGTTGCCCGCGGCGCAGTAGCCGTTGGCGCCCGTGGAGCCGCACTTGCCCACGTCATACTGCAATATCTTGTAGGTGTTGGTGTCGGGGTCCTGGTACTGCAGGTACTGCTGTCCGGTGGCCGGGTCGGTCTTCACCGCCCAGTCGGTGCCGCCCCAGGTGCCGGTGGGGTCCACCAGCCAGCCCGGGGGGGCCGAGGAGCCGGAATAGACGGCCCCGCTGGGCAGCTCATCCATGCTGTCGAAGCACAGCAGCATGGTGCCCGACAGGTTGTACTGCAGCACATACTGCACAAGGGCTCCGTCGGCCAGGCTGCTGACGGCATTGCCCGAGGCGTTGAGCTGGGCCTTGGTGAGGGTGGCATTGGCGCCCGAGCAGGTGGTCTGGCTGACCGTGTTGCTGGCCTGCCAGCCGCCCGAGCCGGCCCAGGAGAAGCCGCCGGTGTTGTTGAGGGCCGTGCCGCAGGCGCAGCCGCTCAAGGCCACCTCCAGCCACACCTGGCCCGACTGCACATAGGGGCTGGCCGCGCTGGCATCGGCGTTGGCCACGCTCCAGGTGACCGTGTTGCCGCTGATGCTGGCCGGGCTGCCGTCCATCGGGTTCGGCGAGGCCTGCACCACGCTCACGCAGCCGCCCAGGCTGGGCACCGCGTCTTGGATGGCGTTGGCGGTGGAGTTGAAGAACTGGTAGTCGAACTTGTAGATCATCAGGCCGCCATTGGCGGCCGTGCCCTCCACGCTCTTGAGCAGGGTGGGCTGGCTGCCGCAGGCATTGGGCAGGGGCGAGGTGAAGGTGTAGTCGTAGTACTGCCCGGCGTTCTCGCCCGTGTAGTTCTCGTTGTACTGGATGCGCAGGCGGTAGCTGGTGCTGTACTTGAGGCCGGCAGGCAGGGCCAGCGTGAAGCTGCGGGTGCTGCAGGCCCAGGCGCCGCTGAAGCTCACGCTGTCGCCGCCATTGAGCGGCGCATTGCCCCAGCTGCCGCCGGCCAGGGGCGTGGCCAGGGCGCCGCTGGTGCCCGCCAGCAGCCACTGCCCGGGCGTGCCCAGGGCCGCGGTGATGTTGCCGCCGGTGTTGAGCGCGCTCTCCTGCAGCCAGACATAGAAGTCCACCGCCTGCAGGGAGTACTGGTTGGTGTTGCAGAAGGTCACGGTCAGGGGGAAGCTGCCGCCCGGGCAGACGCCGTCCGGGCTGGCGGTCATGGAGGCGCAGAGGAATGCGGAATCGGCCAGCGCCGGGCAGGCGGCCCTCGCCCGGGGGGCGAGAACCGCCAGGCTCAGGCAGAGCAGGGCGAGCAGGGGCAGGCGTCTCATGGCAACCTCGCGCAGGACCGGGTAAAAGGGGCTGAATAGCCCAAGAGCCGCGGGTCGGCCGCGGCTCTTGGCATGGCTCTCACTGCCAGTAGTTCAGGTCATCCAGCCAGAGGTCGTAGTCCTTGTCGTTGACCACCGGGTGGAAGCTGATCTTGAGCACATCCTTGACCCCCGGGTCGACCTTCTTGCCCCAGCTGGGCTGGGTGAACTTGTCCCAGGGGATGCGCACCGTGGTCCAATCCTTGGGGGCACGGAAGCTGGCGGTGAAGTGGGCGTAGTCGGTCACCGCGTCGCGCTCTATCTGCACGCTGTACTTGCCGCCATCGCCCTTCACCGTGAACTGCAGGCCCTTGTACTGGCTCAGGTCCGTGGCCTTGCTCTGCGGGCTGGTGTTGATGTTGAGCGCCACAAAGGGCCAGGGCGCCTTGTTGCTGCCCAGGTGGCCGTAGATGTGGGCCGCGTACTTGGGGCTCTTGGGGCTGCCGCCCGCGCTCATCTGGAAGGGCATGGGGCTCATGGTGGTGCCCAGGCCGTTGCTGTCGCAGCCGGCCCACCAGTAGCAGCCGGCCGCCGAGCTCATGCCGCCGCCCTCAAAGTCGTCGATCAGCGTCAGCTTGGCCGGGCCCAGCGGCGTGGGGGTGGGCATCACGATGTTGACCGCCTCGGCCACGCTGGGGTTCCAGGCCGGGGCCTTGCCCACGTCCGCCATGGGGCGGGTGTAGACCAGGTAGTCCACGCGCGCGCCGCCCTGGGGGATGTAGCAGACGTTGATGCTCTCAGGATAGTAGGTGTGG
The DNA here is from genome assembly GCA_964463435.1 of uncultured bacterium. GTDB lineage: Bacteria > Oederibacteriota > JAJYGY01 > JAJYGY01 > JAJYGY01 > CAYXCT01. Next base: position 7,277 of record CAYXCT010000083.1, read on the forward strand.
GTGATGACCCGCGCGCCCACCTTGTGGGTGGCCGGCTGCATGCTCTTGGTGGGGTTCAGCACCAGGCACGAGATGGTGCCGTCCTTGCTGCTGCGGGTGGCGTAGAAGCGCAGGCTGGGGTTGCCGCTCACCGCGCTGTCCACCGGGATGTCCTGGGCGTAGCCCGAGGCCAGCAGCACGCCGTAATAGTGCGGCTTGGGGCCGTTGGGGCCGATGGCGCCCAGGGTCCAGTCCTCCTTGATGCTCCACGGCATGATGAAGGGGATGCGCAGGCGCTCGCCCTGGCCGTAGATGTTGGCCATCCAATAGCCGCACCAGAAGCTGAGCGGGCCGGCCTCGCCCTGCTCGTTGTTGGGCTCGCCGGTGGCGCCCACGTTGTGCTCGGTGACGATCAGCGGCACGGTGGTGTCGGTGCTGCGGTCCACCTTGCTCTTGATGCGCAGGTAGAGCTTGGTGAAGTCATCGCTCTTCTTGGTCACCGCGTCCACGGTCTGGTCCTCTTCCTTGGCGAAGCCATAGGTGTGCACGGCGAAGAAGTTGAGGGTGTCGTAGTTGTAGCGCATGATGGGCCGCACCCAGTCGTTGGCGCCCTCCTCATAGCGCCACGAGAGCTCGCCGCCCGAGACCAGGATGCTGGGGTCCACCAGCTTCATGGCGATGATGTGCTCGCGCACCTGGCGGGCGTTCTCCTTGGCGTCAAAGCCGGGCCAGTCCTTGGTGTCATCGTAGAGGTCGCCCTCGTTGCCCACCGACCAGTACTTGATGTTGTAGTGCTTCACCAGGTTGGCCTCGCGCACCAGCTCGGCGGACCAGGAGGGGTCGGCCAGCGCCTTGCCCTTGGGGCCGTCAAAGCGCAGGATGCTCACCTGCACGTAGGGCTCGGCGCCGATGGCGCGGCAGTAGGCGATGAAGGCGTCCAGGCCCACGCTGCGGGCCGTGCTGTCGTCGGTCTCGTTGTTGTGGCCGCCAAAGCGCAGGCTGCCCAGGCGCCAGGGCTTGATGAGGCCCTCGGTGCCCTTGATGGGGTCGCCCCACTTGGGCATCCACATCCAGAAGTTGTGGCCGAACAGGGTGGGCGGGATCTTGGCGCTGTAATCGGGGATCTTCTGCAGGCGGATCTTGGATGAGCCGCCGCGCACCGCCCGGGCCAGGCTGCTGTAATAGCCGGGCTTGCGGGCCGTCACCACGCTGTGGCCCCAGAGCTTGATGGAATCCATGTGGAAGCGGCCGTCCGCGCCGGTCTTGGCGTCCTTGCTGCGCGGCCAGGTGGCGATCATGGCGCCGGCGATGGGCTGGTTGCGGTCGTCCACCACCTGCCCGGCGATGCTGCCCACGCCGCTGGCAGGCAGGCCGCGGGTGCCGTCGCCGATGTCATCGCCCTTGCTCTCCGGGATCTTGGCCACCAGCTTGCCGGCCAGCACGCCGGCCGTCCACTTGGCCGCGCTATGGTAGGCCTCGGGGTCGCCGGAATAGCTGATCTGCACGGTGCGGTCCTTGCCGCCCGGCACGCCGATGGAGTCCACGCCCGCCTCGACCAGGATGGGCTGGCCGGGCTTGATGCTGGCGCCCCAGAAGTAGCTCAAGGGGATGGCGCCCTCCAGGGTGTAGCCGTCCGCGGTCTTCTGGGTGGCGCACAAGCCGCCGGGAACCTTCTCGTTGCGGGTGTAGCACCAGGCATAGCCCGGAAC
>CAYXCT010000084.1:0-8931 GCA_964463435.1 uncultured bacterium
CCCTGGGCAACAGCCCGCAAGAGCTTGCCTTGGGCCTGTCCCAGGGCCGCTCTGGCCTGGCCCCCTTCGCGCGCTGGGACGCCTCCTGGTCGCGCTGCCGCTGGGCCGGGGCCGTGGAAGGCCTGCGCCTGCTCCCAGGCCAGCCGCGGCTGGAGGCCATGGCCTTGCAGGCCGGCCTGCAGGCCCTGGAACAGGCGAATTGGCGGGCGGAAGGCGAGGATCCCCAGCGCCTGGGCGTCTTTGTCTCGAGCAGCAAGGGAGGCATGGAGGCCTTTGGCTGGGGCGGCCAGCCCAGCCTGGAGGCCTATTGGCCGCACCAGCCCGGCAGCAGCCTGCGCGATCGCCTGGGCTGGCAGGGCGGGGGCGCCAGCTACGCCCTGGCCTGCGCCACGGGCGGCTACAGCCTGGGCGCGGCCTATGAGGCCATCCGCGAGGGCCGCCTGGACGCGGCGCTGGCCGGCAGCGTTGAGGCATCGCTGACGCCGCTGGTCTGGCGCAGCTTCGACGGCCTGGGCGTGCTGGCCCCTTGCGGCCCGGCAGGGGATCCGCCCAGGGGCTGCTTCGACCTGCAGAGCCGCGGCTTCTGCCTGGGCGAGGGCGGGGGCGTGCTGCTGCTGGAATCTGAGGCCCACGCCCGCTGGCGCGGCGCGCGGCCGCTGGCCGAGCTGGCGGGCTGGGCCTGCACCGCCGATGCCAGCCACATCACCACCCCGGACATCCATGGCCGCCAGGCCGGCCGCTGCCTAGGGCTGGCCCTGAGCCGGGCTGGCATCAGCCCCGCGGAGCTGGGCCACTTGAGCGCCCACGGCACCGGCACCGCGAGCGGCGACCTGGCCGAGGCCGCCGCCATCCGCCTGGCCTTGGGCCCTGCCGCGGCCCGGCTGCCGGTCTCAGGCATCAAGCCCTCGGTGGGGCATCTGCTGGGCGCCTCGGCCAGCCTGGAGGCGGCGGCCACGGTGCTGGCCCTGGAGCAGGGCATCATACCCGCCACCTTGCAAGCGCCTGAGCCGAGGCCGGGGCTGGGCTTTGAGCTGGTGCGCTCCCCGCGCCGGCAGATGATCGCCACCGCCGCCTCGCTCAACATGGGCTTTGGCGGCCACAATGTCTGCCTGGCCTTCCGCCGGGCCTGAGGGAGCCATGCTGCTGGACCCCATCCGCCGAGAATTGGAGAGCCTTGAGCGCCACGGGCTGCTGCGCCGCCTGCGCAGGGTGGAGGGCGCCAGCACGCCCGAGCTGGATCTGGATGGCAGGCGGGTGCTGCAATTCTCCAGCAACAACTACCTGGGCCTGGCCACCCACCCCCGCGTGAAGGAGGCGGCGGCCCAGGCGGCGCGCGCGCTGGGCGCCGGCAGCGGGGCTTCGCGCCTCATCAGCGGCAATTTCAGCCTGCATGAACGCTTGGAGGAGGCCCTGGCAAACTTCAAGGGGGCGCCCTCGGCCCTGGTCTATGCCACGGGCAGCATGGCCAACATGGGCCTGCTCTCGGCCCTGGCCGGCCGCGGGGACCGCATCTACTTGGATGCCCTCTGCCATGCCACGCTCTTTGACGGGGCCCGGCTCTCCGGGGCTCTCGTGCGCACGTTCCCGCACAGCGGCGTGGCTGGCTTGCAGGCCCTGCTGGAGGCCGACGCAGGCCTGCCTGGCCGCAAGCTGGTGGCGGTGGACGGGGTCTTCAGCATGGACGGGGACCTGGCGCCCTTGCCTGAGCTGGATGCCCTGTGCCGCTGCCATGGCGCCTTTCTGGTGGTGGATGAGGCTCATGCCAGCGGCGTGCTGGGTGCCCAAGGCCGCGGCAGCCTGGAGCATTTCGGCATGGCCCCCCATGAGGGCCTCATCCAGGTGGGCACGCTGTCCAAGGCCTTTGGCAGCCTGGGCGGCTTTGTGGCCTGCGAAGAGCCCCTGCGGCGCTACCTCATCACGCGAAGCCGCAGCTTTGTGTATGCCACCGCCCTGCCGCCTGCCTGCGCGGCCGCGGCCCTGGAGGCCCTGGCAGTGATGCGGGAAGAGCCTTGGCGCCGCGAGCGGCTGTGGGCCCTGCGGGCCCGGCTGGCCCAGGGCCTGGCGCGGCTGGGCTTTGACTGCTTCGGCTCGCAGACGCCCATCCTTCCGTTGCGGCTGGGCAAGGTCGAAGCGGCCCTGGCCTGCCAGGAGAGCCTGTGGGAGCAGGGCATCTTCTGCCCAGCCATACGGCCGCCCACGGTGCCCAAGGCTGCCAGCCGCTTGCGGCTGTCCTTGACCGCGGACCACACCGAGGAGCAGGTGGACCGCCTGCTCGCCGCTCTGGAGGGCTCTCATGCTGGTCAATGTTGAGGATTTCTTCGCCACCGCCTTCAGGCGCCATGGGGGCCTGTTCATCACCGGCACGGACACCGGCGTGGGCAAGACCCATGTGGCCTGCGGCTTGGCGCGCTCGCTAAGCGCCCAAGGGCTCTCGGTGGGCGTGTTCAAGGCGGCAGAGACGGGCTTGAGCGAGGCCGCGGCCCGCCAGCGCGGGGGCAAGAGCGATGCAGCCCGCCTGCTCAAGGCCAGCCAGGCCCGGGACGCCCTGGCCCTGGTGCGCCCCTTCCACTACCAGCGCCCCCTGGCCCCCTATGCCGCGGCTGAGATGGAGGGCCGCTCCTTCAGCCTGAAGAGGGCTTTGGCCTGCTTCAAAGCCCTGCGGGGCCGCCACGATGGCATCCTGGCAGAGGGCGCGGGCGGCCTGCTGGTCCCCTATGGCCCGGGCCTGGACGGCGCCGGCCTGGCCAAGGCCCTGGGCCTGCCCCTGGTGGTGGTGGCCCGGCCCGGCTTGGGCACCATCAACCACACCCTGCTGACCCTGGAAGCGGCCCGCAGCCGCGGCCTCAAGGTGCACAGCGTGGTGGTCAATGGGCTCAAGGGCCGGGGCGGGGAAGCGGAGGCCGTCAGCCCGGCTCTGATCGCCAAGTTCGGCAAGGTGGCGGTGTTTGGCCCGCTGCCTTGGGTGGGAAAGGCGTGAGCCTGGCGCGCCAAGGGCTGTTGATGCTGGCGCTGATGGCCGGCCTGGCCCCCGGCCTATCTGCTCGCCCCAAGCTGGGGCTGGTGCTGTCCGGTGGAGGCGCGCGGGGGGCGGCTGAGATTGGCGTGCTCAAGGTGCTGGACGCGATGCGCGTGCCGGTGGACATGGTGGCCGGCACCAGCTTTGGCTCATTGGTGGGCGGCATGTTCTGCCTGGGCATGTCTCCCCAGGAGATCGAGGACGCCTTTAAGTCTATTGATTTCGCTAGCCTGTATGATGACCGGGCTCGGCGCGCCGATCAGCCGCTCTGGCTCAAGGAGCGCGACTTTGATTATCTGACCGGGCTGAAGATAGGCTGGAAGGATGGCGGCGTTCGCATCCCCTCCGGACACTCAGAGGGCCGCCGGGTGACCGCCATGCTGCGGCGGTTCTCCCTGCGGGCCGGGAATGTCGCGGATTTTGATGCCCTCCCCATCCCTTTCCGGGCCGTGGCCGTGGATCTGGCCAGCGGTCGGCCAGTGGCCCAGTCCCGGGGAGACCTGGCCATGGCCATGCGGGCCAGCATGGCTGTGCCAGGAGCCTTCGCGCCGGTCTACGACCAAGGGCAAGCCTTGGTGGATGGCGGCGTGCTCGAGAATCTCCCCGTGGAGCCTGCCAAGGCCATGGGCGCCCAGGTGCTGGTGGTGGTGGATGTGAGTTCCCCCCTCAAGCCCCTGCCCAGCAGCGCCGGGCTGCTGGAGGTGGCGGGCAGGGCCATTGACGTGGCGACCGTGGCCGGCAACCGCCTGCAGGAAGCCATGCTGGGCAAGCGCGACCTCGTCCTGCGGCCCGACTTGGAGGGCCTGGATGGCTCCCAGTTCAACCACATGGCGGAGGCCATCCAGCGCGGGGAAGACGCGGCTTGGGCGGCCTGTGGCCAGCTGGAAGCCTGGTCGGTGCCCGAGGCGGATTATGAGGCCTGGAAGCGGCGGGTGCGCCGGCCCAGCCCTGTGGGCATGGAATTGGAGGCGGTGCGGGTGGCGGCCCCCGGAGGCATGGGCAGGTGGCTGGCCTCCAGGATGGAGACCCGGACGGGGCGCTTGCTGGATCTCACCGCCTTGGACCGCGATCTGGACCGCCTGATGGCCACCGGGCTCTACGAGGACGTGCCCTATCATCTGCGGCCCGTGGGCAGCAATTGGGACCTGGACCTGGAGCCCCGGGAGAAGTCCTGGGGGCCCGACTATCTCTACATCGGCCTGGAGCTCAGCTCTGATTCCACGGGGCAGACCGGGTTCGGCCTGCGCCTGGGCGCCGACTTGACGCGCTGCAATGCCTGGGGCGGGGTGTGGCGGCAGGATGCCATGCTGGGCCAGGAGAATTACTACCGCACGGAATGGCACCAGCCCCTGTGGGATGGGCCGGTCTTCGCGGCCGCCAAGGCCGAGGGCAGGGAATGGACGCGCCTGGTGTACCGGGATGGCGATGCGGAGGATGATTACTTGTGCTCCACCCTAGGAGCGGGGCTTGACTTGGGCTTGTCCGCAGGCAGCCTGGGCGAGCTTCGGCTGGGCTGGTGGCATGCCCGCGAGTGGGGCCGCCGCAGCATCGGCTCCGATGGGCCGCTGGATTATCAGGCGGACCTCGTTGGCCCCTCGGTGTCGTGGCAGGTGGACACCCTGGATTCCCCCGCCTTCCCCAAGAGCGGCATCCTTCTGCGCAGCCGCTATCTCGACGTGCGGCCTCAGTGGGGCGGCAGCGCGGATTGGCGCCGGCTGGAGTTCAGCCGTGACCAGGCCTTCGACCTGGGGCCCCTGTGCCTGCGCCTGGGCCTGGAGGGCAAGGGCAGCCTGGACCGCACCGCGCCCCAGTATGCGCAGCCCAGCCTGGGCGGCCTCCTGCACTTGACTGGGCATCCCCCTGGCTCCATCGTGGCGGACGACTTGGCCCTGATCCGCCTGCTCTTCATCGGTCCCTTCACCACCATGCCGCCGGGCATAGGGGACAAGGTCTACGCCGGCTTGAGCCTGGAGGCCGCCCAGGGCTGGGACGCCCGGGGCCAGCTCAGCCCGCAGGGCCCCTGGTCCAGCGCGGCGCTGCTAGTAGGCTTTGACAGCGCCCTCGGTTCCCTGTATGTTTCCTATGGCTATTCCCCGGACAGGCCCGGCGGCATGGCTTATCTTTTCCTCGGCAACCCCTTCTGAAGTGAATCCCCTATGATGATGTTTCTGCGACGCATGGCTGCTTTGGCCCCCCTCTTGGCGCTCCCCCTGCTGCTGGCAGCGGATGACAGCCCCATGGATGCCCCGCCTCCCATGCCTGAGACGGTGCTGATCGCCCCCAGCCTGGGGCTGAACCACCACCGCGCGGACATGACCGACCCCGACTTGGCGGTCCTGGGCCATTGGTGGCTGGATGGCCATTTCGCCTATTCCAGCTCAAACCGGGCCGTGGATGGCGCTGGCACCGTGGGCGCCGCCCCCTATGCCAACAGCAGCCAGATGCTGCTGGAGGCGCGCTACGGCCTGTATCCAGCCCTGGACTTGGGCGTCACCCTGGGCATGGCCCGGCAGATCGAGGAAGGCCTGGGTGGCAGCCTGGACACGGTGAGCGGCGGCGGCTTGGCTGACAGCCTGGTCACTGCCCGCTGGCAGGCCCTCAACCCATCCCGCTGGCCGGTGACCCTCTCCTATGTGCTGAGCATCGGCATCCCCACAGGCAAGGCCACCTCCCCGGGGTATCTGGGATCCGGCTTTGGCAGCAGCTATGAGGACAGCACCCTGGCCCTGGCCTGGGATCATGACGACCTGGCCTTGCAAGCCGAAGCCAGCTGGCAGCGCGCGCTGAGCAGCAATGCCGGCAGCCGCTTGGGCGGCTTGGGCGGCAAGCTGGCCCTGGCTAAGACCCTGCAGGACCCCTTTCAGGTGGCGGCTGTGCTGGGCTATGGCCATGACCTGTGGGCTGATCATGAGGGAGGCACGCTCTTCAGCGGCGGCTTTGACGCCATGCTGAGGCTGAATGCCTGGACCGCTGGACTGGGCCTGGAGTGGGGGCTGGCTGGCCGGGATTCCAGCCTGCCCACCCGCCTTGTGCTGGATGCGGGCTGGGCTTATTGAGCCGGGGCAAGTTGACAAAGCCCTTTGTTTACAAGAAAATGCTGTTGTTCACGAGCCACAGGCCCCGCGGGCCTGTGGTCTTGTGTTTAACGATGGGGGTGCGTTCCATGGCTGACATCTACCTGACCGAAGAGGGATTGGCGAAGCTGGAGGCTGAGCTCAAGGAGCTCAAGGCCATCAAGCGCCCTCTCATCATCAAGGCCATCCAGGAGGCGCGCGCCCATGGCGATCTCTCTGAGAACGCCGAGTATGATGCGGCCAAGGAGGCTCAGGCCTTCAATGAGCGCCGCATCTCGGAGCTGGAGGACCAGTTCTCGCGCGCCAAGGTGATCGATGCCACTACCATGCCCAGCGACAAGGTCTGCGTGGGCAAGATGATCAAGATCAAGAACATGAAGACCGGCGAGGCCAGCAGCTATCGCCTGGTCTCGGTGGAGGAGGCTGATTTCGCCAACGGCAAGCTGGCCATCACCTCGCCCATTGGCAAGGCATTTGTCGGCCGCATGGTTGGCGATGAGGTGGAGATCACGGTGCCGGCCGGCCAGACCCGCTACAAGCTCCTCAGCATGTCGATGTGAAGACCAGCGGCCCCCGCCTGCCTGTGGATTGGCATCCCCAGCTGAAGCGCGGCCGGGGCGTGGTGGCTGAGATGGAGCTGTGGCAAGCCGGGCTCAAGCGGGGAGGCATGGCCCATGCCATGGCGCGCGAGGGCACGGGCCAGGCAGGCCTGGCGCTGGCATCCCGCAGGGACGATCTGGAGCGGCAGACCCTGCTGGCAGGGCAGCCGCTCTTCCTTTTTTCCAGCCCCGGCTTGGCCCCGGACGCGGAGGGCGCCTGGCCCAGCGCGGCCTTCGCGGGCTTGAGCGCCATCTGCGAGGCCCTGCTGCGCCGACCCCTGCTGGAGCCTGGCGAGGGCCGGCGGGCCCTGCCCGGCTTCTGCCTGCGGTCTGGGCAGGAGGCGGGCGCGCCGCCGCTTCGTGACCATTTTCTCCCTGGCGAATGGCTCTGGGAGCAGGCCCCGGGGTACTGGAAGGCCCGCCTGCTGCTGGCGGACCAGGCCTTTGTGGAGGGCCTGGCCAAGGGCCTGGGCCGCCCCTTCAGCCGGGGCGGGGAATTCCCCATCGTGGTGGCCGAGCGCATCATCGATGAATGGGCTGGCCGCATGGCGCGGCGCGTGGAAGAGGCCCTGCGCCTGCCCGCGGCCCCCGAGCCGGCGGCCCCGGCCCTGCTGCACTGGGCGGGCGGCGAGCCTGCCGGCGTGCCGGCCCGCTCGCTGCTGCCGGGCCTGTGGCCCGAATGGCTCTGACAACCCCAACCACGCACCGCACCGCACGGAGGCCCATTGCCCCGCTACAGCCCTGAGACCATCGAGCCCTTTTGGCAGGAAACCTGGGAGAAGGAGCGTACCTTCCGCACCCCCAACCCCGGGCAGCCCGGCTTTGACGCCTCGCGCCCCAAGTATTACGTGCTGGACATGTTCCCCTACCCCAGCGGCGACGGCCTGCACGTGGGCCATCCCGAGGGCTACACGGCCACCGACATCCTGGCGCGCTACAAGCGCAGCCGGGGCTTCAATGTGCTGCACCCCATGGGCTGGGACAGCTTTGGCCTGCCGGCTGAGCAGTACGCCATCAAGACCGGCGCCCACCCGGCGGAGACCACTGCCCGCAACATCAGCCGCTTCAAGGGGCAGATCAGGCGCCTGGGCTTCAGCTATGACTGGGACCGCGAGGTGGCCACCTCAGACCCGGGCTACTACCGCTGGACCCAATGGATCTTCTGCCGCCTCTTTGAGAAGGGCCTGGCCTACCAGGCCGAGGTGCCGGTGTGGTGGTGCGAGCAGCTGGGCACCGTGCTGGCCAATGAGGAGGTGGATGCCGAGGGCAAGAGCGAGGTGGGCGGCTACCCCTGCGTGCGCCGCAACCTGCGCCAGTGGATGCTGCGCATCACAGCCTACGCGGAGCGCCTGCTGGAGGACCTGGAGGGGCTGGACTGGCCGGCGGGCATCAAGAAGATGCAGGCGGACTGGATCGGCAAGAGCGAGGGCGCCGATGTCACCTTCATCGCCGCCGACGGGCCGGCCAAGGGCGAGGCGCTGACCGTGTTCACCACCCGGCCCGACACCCTGTATGGCGCCACTTACATGGTCTTGGCCCCTGAGCACCCCCTGGTGCCGCGCCTGGCCAGCCCTGGCCAGGCCGGGGCGGTGAGGGCCTATGTGGAGGCCGCCAGCCGCAAGAGCGAGCTGGACCGCAAGGCGGACACCAAGGAGAAGAGCGGGGTCTTCACCGGCAGCCATGCCATCAACCCTGTGGACGGCCGGGCCATCCCCATCTGGGTGGCCGACTATGTGCTGGCCAGCTACGGCACCGGCGCCATCATGGCCGTGCCGGCCCATGACGAGCGCGATTTTGACTTTGCCGCGGCCTTCGGCCTGCCCGTCATCCAGGTGGTGGAGCCGGCCAGCGCGGAGGAGCCGGTGCGCCGCGCCCTGCGCGAAGGGCAGGAGATCGCCTGCACCGTGGGCGAGGGCCGCGCCATCAATTCCCCCCGCATCAACGGCATGCCCACCCGCGAGGCCAAGGCCGCCATCACCGCCTGGCTGGAAGCCCAGGGCCAGGGCCGCCGCGTGGTGCGCTACAAGCTGCGCGACTGGCTCTTCTCGCGCCAGCGCTACTGGGGCGAGCCCTTCCCGGTGGTCTTCGACAGCCAGGGCCAGCCCCAGCTGGTGGCCGATGGCGAGCTGCCGGTGCGCCTGCCCGAGCTCGAGAGCTACAAGCCCAGTGGCACCTTCGAGCCCCCGCTCTTGAGGGCCGAGGGCTGGATCGGACCCATCGGAAGCGATGTTCCATCCATCGG
>CAYXCT010000085.1:0-8919 GCA_964463435.1 uncultured bacterium
CCGGGGTTGGCGGCCAGCATGAATTCGGCTGCTTCCCCGCCCCGCGGGCCCGGGGCCTGGGCGGCCAGGGCCACGCTGAACTCGGCCTTCTCCATGCCCAGCCGGCGCAGGCGCTCCATCACCTTGCGTGCCAGGGCCAGGGCTCCGGCACGGCGCTTGGCGGAGAGGCCAGCGGCCTCGCGGCTCCAAGCCTGCTCCGCGGCCTGGATCTCGCGGCCCAGGGCCTGGCGGCTGGCGTCCACATCCACCAGGTCGTTGAGCTGGGCCTGGGCTTCGTCAAGGAAGGAGAGCAGGCCGGCCTCATCGCGCTTGTGCTTGTGGAGCAGGGCCTCCAGCAGGGCCAGCCTTGCCTCCACCGCCTCCAGGCGGCCGGGGTCGTCCTCAATGGCGCTGGCAGCGCGGGCCAGGCTGCGCGCCAGGTCATCCGCCTCGATGGACAGGCTCTCCAGGCGCGCGGCCAGGGGCTGGGCAGACGGGTCCAGCCCGGCCAGCTCCTTGAGGGCTTTGAGGGCCGTGGCCAAGCCCGGCACCGCGCCGCCCGCGCCCTCGTCCCTGCCATCCAGCGCGGCCAGCGCGGCATTGGCGGCCTGGCCCCGCTTGAGCGCGGATTGCAGCAGGCCGCGCTCCTTGAGCAGGCTCTCGCGCTCGCCAGCCTTGATGCCCGCGTCCGCCAGCTCTTTGACCTGGAATTGCAGCAGCTCGCGGCGGCGCTCGCGCTCAGCCGCATCCATGTCCAGCGCCCGCAGGCGCTCCAGCGCCCCCTGCCAGGCCTGCCAGGCGCCGGCCACGGCCTGGCATTCGGCGCCCGCCTGGCTGTAGAGGTCCAGCAGAAGCCCCTGCTCTTGGGGCTTGAGCAGGCTCTGATGCTCGTGCTGGCCCTGAAAGTCGACCAGCAGGTCCCCCACCGCGGCCAGGGCGGCCAGCGGGGCCGGCTCGCCGTTCACCCAGCAGCGGCTGCGGCCAGACGCGCTCAGCTCGCGCTTGAGGGCCAGCTCCCCATCCTGGCAGGCGGGCAGTCCGCGCTCATCCAGCAGGGCCGCCAGGCGGGCCTGCTGGCCCTTGGCCACCTCGAAGAGGGCCACCACCTTGCAGGCCTCGGCGCCAGCGCTCACCACATCCGCCCCTGCCTTGCCGCCCAGCACAAAGCCCAGCGCATCCACCAAAATGGATTTGCCCGCCCCGGTCTCGCCGGTGATCAAGTTGAGCCCGGGCTCCAGCTCCAGGGAGAGCTGGTGCAAAAGGGCGAAGGAGCTGATGTCCAGGGTCTTGAGCATCTAGGCGCGCTTCCAGCAGTGGTTGGCCAGGGCCTGCGGCAGGCAGCTCAGGCTGAGCATGGCAGGCAGAAAGAGGCATTCGCGAAGCAGGCTCTGGCTCAAGGCCTGGGCCAGCCCCGCGCCCGCCTGGGAGAAGAGGGGCGCCAGCAGGCCCAGGCCCAGCGCCAGGGCCAGGCTCGGCAGGCTCGGGGCGGCCAGCGACCAGCCCAGGGCCAGGGCCGCCGGGGTCAGGGCCTGGGCCAAGCCGGGGAATCCGCCGCCCAAGGCCTTGGCGCCAAAGCCCAGGCCCAGGGCCAGCAGGCTGGCTGGCAGGGCGCGCAGCCAGAGCCGCTTGGCTGGCCCGGGAGCCATGGACCAGGCCAGCGCCAGCCAGCGCAGGCTTGGGAAGAGCCAGGTCCAGGCTTCGGGCACGCGATGGCCATGCCAGGCCTCCAGCAGGGCTATCAGGTTGAGCAAGGCCAAGCCCCTCAGCGCGGCCCGGGCGTCAAAGCCGATGCACCAGCGGCCATCCTGGCTGAGGAAGGAGCTGGCCAGGCCCAGCATCAGCACGGGCGCTGCCAGCTGGGCCACAGTGCCCGCGGGCATGCCGCCGGCCAGCAAAGGCCCCAAGCCCAGGCCCAGCAGCAGGCCGGCCAGGGCGCAGGGCCAGTCCTCGCTGCCGGCGCGGTCCAGGTCCCAGGCCAGGCCCAGGAAGAAGGGGGCGGCTGAGACGGCGGCGATCTTGGAGAAGGCCACAGGGTCGTAAGAGGCGTAGCCCAGGATCACATCGTGCTCGCTCAAGAGCATGAGCAGGCCCCAGGCCAGCAAATGGCCGGTGCAGGCCACCATGTAGATGCGCAGGCGCCGGCCCTGCGACATGGGGTGCAGCCCGGCCGCCAGTGCCACGCAGAGCGCGCTCCAGATGGCCAGGGCCGGCAAGCCTCCGCGGATGTGGCGCAGCTCGAGGGTCAGCAGTCCCGCCAGGGCAGGCACGCCAAAGCCCAGCAGCACGCGGGCCGGGCGCGGCAGAAAGCGGAGCTGGGCGATGGGGCCTGGCATCAATAGCCCCGCCAATCGAGCTTGTCGCGCAGCGTCTCGCGCCAGTCATGGCCGCGCGGCATCAGCAGCAGGGCCTGGAAGCGCGAGCGGGCCACTTGCACCTTGTCGCCGGCGGCCAGGCGCACCGGCGGCAGGCCGTCGGCGGAAAGGCCCAGGTTCTTGGCCGTGGCCGGGATGTTGAGCTCGATCTTGGAGCTGCTGGCGATCACCAGGGGGCGGTGCGACAGCGTGTGGGGGGCGATGGGCACCAGGGCCAGGCAGGGCAGGCCGGGCTCGAGCAGCGGGCCGCCGGCCGCCAGGGCATAGGCGGTGCTGCCAGTGGGCGTGGCCACGATGAGCCCGTCGGCCAGGTAATGGGTCAGCGGATGCCCGTCCAGGCGCACCTCCAGGGCGGCCAGGCGGCCCCAGGAGCCGCGCGCCAGCACCATGTCATTGAGGGCCAGGCGCTTGGTCACCAGCCGGCCGCGATGCATCACCCGCGCCTCCAGCATGCACAAGCGCATCTGGGTGAGGCGGCCCTGCACGGCCGCGGCCAGGGCGGCTTCCAGGTACTCGGGCCCATGGGCGGTCAGGTAGCCGCGCCGGCCCAGGTTGATGCCCAGCAGCGGCCGGCCCAGGGGCGCCGCGGGCTGGCAGGCCTTGAGCAGGGTGCCATCCCCTCCCAGGGTCACCACCACCTGGGCCTGGGCCACGGCCAGGTCCAGCGGCATGCGCGGCGCGGATTCCTTGGGCAGCAGCCGGGCAGTGTCCGCATCCAAGAGCGGCCCCACCCCCAGCTCCCTGAGCGCGGCCAGGCAGCGCCTGAGCAGGGCGCGGGCGGAAGGATGCTGGGTGTTGGCCAGCACAGCGGCATTGCGGATCTTGAGGGTCATCAGGGTCCTTGAAGGTCTGCGTCGATCCACGCAGGGAGCAGGTCTTGGGCTTTTCGGAGCTGGCGCGGCCGCTGGCGGGCGCCGGGATGCAGGCCTTCCAGCTCGCGCCAGAAGCCCTGGCCGTGGTGGTGGTGGCGGGTGTGGCAGAGCTCATGCGCCATCACGTATTCCGCCAGCTCGGGCGGCAAGAAGGCGAGCTTGAGGCTCAGGCTGATGCGGCCCTGGCGCGAGCAGCTGCCCCAGCGGCTGCGCTGCCACCCGGCGCGGAAGCCTTGATAGGGCAGGCCCCAGCCCCCGGCCAGCGCATCCAGGCGGGCCTTGAGCAGGGGGCCCAGGCGGCGCTGGCACCAGCGCTTGAGCGCCTGGCGGGCAGCCCTTCCCTCACCCCCGACCCGCAGCCGGGCCCCCTTTTCACGCGCTAGAGGGCGGCCTTGAGGGTCCTGCTCCAGCTCCCATGAGAGGCCCAGGCCAGGCGCCTCCAGCCGCTCGGGCAGGCTGGCCGGCCCGCGGGCAAGCGCAACGGCCAGCAAGGCCTGCCGCGCGCGCTCTATCCAGGCGCGTTTTTGGCCCACGATCTCGGGCAGCCGCTGGCGCGAAAAGCCCGGGGGATGGCTGAGCACCAGGCCGCCATCCTTATCAAGGCGCAAGATCACCCTGCGCGCCCTCGGGTGGCAGATCAGCCGTGCCGGCTCAAGTCCGGGCGGCCAGGCCAGGGAGCTGGCAGGGGCAAGGGCATCGCGGCTCTTCAGGCGCGGGAGCATGCTGAAGCTTATCAGCTTTCTTGAGGCTTGAGAAGCGGGGCCGCGGAGGGCGCCTCCAGCCGCTTGAGCTTGCCCTCCATGCCGCGGCTCTTGGAGCTGGCCATCTCGATGCTGTTGCCCGCCTCCTGGATCTTCTTCTGGGCATGCTCCAGCATCTCGCCGAACTTGCCGAATTCCCCCTTGATGAGGCCCAGGGCCTGCCAGACCTCGCCGGTCTTCTGCTCGATGGCCAGGGTGCGGAAGCCCATCTCAAGGCTGCTCAAGAAAGCCAGCAAGGTGCTCGGCCCGCAGAGGCTGACGCGGGATTCGCGGTTGAGCTGGTCAAAGAGCCCGGGCAGGCGCAGGGCCTCGGCATACAGGCTCTCGGTGGGCAAAAAGAGCATGCCAAAGGCGGTGGTGTAGGGCGGGTCGAGGTACTTGTCGCGGATGTCCTTGGCCATGCCCCGCAGGCGCTGGCCCAGCTGCTTGCGGGCCTCCTCGCAGGCAGCCTGGTCCCCCTTCTCCAAGGCCTCATTGAGGCGCTGATAGTCCTCCATGGGGAATTTGGCGTCCAGCGGCAGCAGCACCTCATGCCCATCGCCGCGGCCCGGCAGGCGCAGGGCGAACTCCACCACGTCCCGGCTGTCCCGCTTGGTGGCCTTGTTGCGGTAATAGCGCTCCGCCGGCAGGGTCTCGCTGAGCAGGGCCTCCAGCTGGATCTCGCCGAAGATGCCGCGGGTCTTGACGTTGGAGAGCACCCGCTTCAAGTCGCCCACCCCGCTGGCCAGGGCCTGCATCTCGCCCAGGCCCTGATGCACCTTCTCCAGTCGGTCCGAGACCTGGGCGAAGCTCTCGCCCAGCCGCTTGTCCAGGGTGCCCTGCAGCTTCTCCTCCACGGTCTGGCGCATCTGCTCCAGCTTGGCCTCGTTGCCGGCGCGCATCTCCTTGAGCCCGCCCTCCACCGCCAGGCGCAGTCGCTCTTGGGCCTCGGCGCTGCCGGCCCGCTCCAGGGCCGCGCTGCGGGCCAGCTCCTCGCGCAAGTCGCGCGCGGCGCGGCTTGCTTCCTCGCGGCCCTTGGCCTGCTCATCGGCCAGGGCCCGGCGCAGGCTTTCCAGCATCTGCTCAAGGCGCTGCGGCTCGGCCGCGGCGCGGCGCAGCGAGCGCCAGCAGAGGGCGCTGGAAAGCGCGGCCGCCACGGCGGCCGCCAAGGTGGTCCCTAGCAGGAAAGTCTCCATCAAGGCCTCAAAAGATCCTGGGTGTGGCGGTTCTATACCCTGCACTTATATAGCAAAAAGCCGCCCCCGGGAAGGGGCGGCTTGGGCCGCGGCTGGCTGGCGCGTCAGCGCTTGGGCAATGGGATGATGGTGGCTTGCGGGATCTTGCCCATCTTCTTCATGTTCATCCGGTAGATGAAGATGAGCACCTCGGCCACGGCTTGGAAGAGCTCGGGCGAGATCTGGTTGCCCAGGTCCAGCTTGGCCAGGATCTCCACCAGCTCGGGGTCTTCGTAGAGAGGGATGCCGTTCTCGCGCGCGGTCTCAAGGATCTTCTCGGCGATCTTGCCCTTGCCCTTGGCAAGGATCTGGGGCGCTGCATCCTGACCCATCTGGAACTTGAGGGCCACCGCATGCTGGGTTTTGGGCTTGGCTTCGGGCATGGGCTCAGGCGCTCAAGTACAGGCCCTGCGGCGTGGGCGGCTCAGGCGCCAGGCTGGCCAGGCTGGGCTGGGCCGGAGATTGGGCCAGGCCCAGGTCCAAGCTCCGCAGGCGGTAGGGGGTGTTGGCGCTGAAGCCCTCCTTGAGCTGGGCCAGGTTGGGCTTGAGGAAGTCGCGCACCTCAGGGTCGCTGACATCGATGCGGCAGAGGCAGTCCTTGGAATAGAGCGAGAGCGAGACCTTCACATCCTTGAGCGCCCGGGTGTTGAGCAGAAAGACCACCTGCACCGGGTCGGCATCCGTGGGGGAGGCATCCTTGCCCTGCTTCCAGTACACGCTCAGCTTGCCGGGCACCAGGTCCTGGCCGAACCAGACCGGCACCTGCAGCGAGGCGGTATCCCGGCCTGCCACGGGCTGGCTGGCAAGCTGCAGGGTGGTGAGCTGGTTGAGGGCTTGCCGGCTCTGGTCAGAGACATTCTGCACTTGCTGGCGCTGGTCAGCCAGCAGCAAAGGGCTCTTGAGCTCAAGGTTGGCCTGGTGCTGCAGGTCAATCAAGGAGGATTTCAAGTCCACCGCAGGCATCGCAGCTTGGGCTTGGTGGGCCGCTGCTTGCGGCTGCGCTTGGGCTCCATCCGCGCTGCTGAGAGGAGCCTTGGCCAGCTGGGACTCAAGATCCATGCCGCTCAAAGTGAGGCTGCGCTGAAGCTGCTGCGCCACCTGGTCAGCCCCAGGATCCACGCTCAAGCTGGAAAAGCTCTGCTCGAATTGGCTAATGCTTTGCTTGAAGCTCGTCGAGAAATTTCCATCTGCTTCAGCTATATTCTTCGACGCTTCAAGCAAGCCATGAAGCTGCGGGGCAAGCTCTTGGGTGCTCGTCAGCGTGCTAAGAACCGGTTCAATTGTGGCAGGCGTGGCAGGCAATTGGCGGCTTTGCAGGAAAACGATGGAATTGAGCACCTGCTCCCTTGGCTGATTGGCAAAGGTTTGTGTCAACAAGCCCTGAGTTTGCAAACTTGCTTGCACATCGCCAGGAGAAACGATTGCCTCTTGAGCTATGAGCAAAGCTGGTTTTTGTTCCGCAATCTGAGATAAAAGCGCTTGGGCCTGGCTAATCGTGTCTTGCGGTGCCTGCTGTGTCAGGCCTTGAGCCAGGGTGGATTGAGGAAGCTGAAGCTGATTGAGCAGGGCCTGGCTGGCGCTGGACAGGCTCATGCCCGGGTTGGCGTTGATCAGGCCAGCCAAGGCTTGGTCAAGCACGGCAAGGCCCCCGGGAGACAAGGAGCCAGCCTGCGGGGAAGAGGGCGCCAGCGCGGCCTGGGAGGCCTCAGAAGGGCTCTCCATGGCTTGGATGGCCTGCTTGAGGGTGCTGATGAGCGGGGCCAGCTCTTGGGGCGGCGCAGAGGCCAGCAGGGCGGCTGAGCGCAAAAGGGGCGCGGCAGAGTCCGGCACTTCTTGGGCGCTGCTGCTGCTCGCCAGCAGCAGCAGCTTGTCAGCCTGCTGGAGCTGCATCTGGCGCAGGGGGGGCTGGCCCTGGGCCAGCTGGGCCAGGATGCCGGACCGCGCGCTGAGCAGCGCCTGGGAGCTGTCCGTGGCGGTGTTGGCTTCGCTTGGCAGCAGCTGGGCCGCGGTCTTGAGGGCATTGGCGATGCGGTCCGGTGTGACCGGCTGATTGAGGGCCTGCAAGGCTCTGGCCGCGGCCAGGGTGTCGCGCGTGACCGCGATGTGCAGGGAGGCCAGGGATTCCTCGGCGCTGGCAAGGCTGCTGCTGGCGGCCGGGTCGGCTGAGGCAGCAAGGCTGGCCGGGGCTGCTGGTGCGCCCTCTGCCGGCTTGCTGATGTCGAGCAGCTGCAGGGTCAGCGGGGCCTGCGTGTCGCCGGCCTGAGGCGCGGGCAGGCCCTTGACCTGCACTTGCAGGATGTCCCCTTTGGCCAGGGATTGCGCCTGGCCCAGCAGTTCTGCCAGCACGTTGATGCCGCGCAGGTTGACGATGGCCTGCCCCTGGTCAGGGAGGGTCTCCACCACCCGGCCGCGCAGGAGGTCGCCTGTCTTTAGGCCATCGGTCAGGTCTGAGACCTGTTGAGGGGAGAGCGACAGCAGCAGGGTCTGGCCAAGCGCATTGACGGCCATGAAAGCCTCCAAGGGGGTTCCCCTTATTCATCGTCCACAAGCGCGGCGGATTAAGCCGATTTCAGCGCTTTTTACCCAGCCGCAGGATGAGCTCGACCTCGCCGGGAAGCAGGTGAGCCTGGCGCGCGATCTGCTCAACGCTCATCCCCTGCTCCGCCATCTCCTGGACATGGGCGTACTTGCCGGCAGGCTTGGGCGCTGAAGCAGGCTGCGGTCCCTCAGCCTGCTCCATCTCAGGGCTCGGCTCTTCTTCCGCCGCGGGCTGGAAAGCCGGCTCTTTGGCAAGCGCTGGCTCCAAAGGCACAAAGGCTCCTGGCGCGCGCGCAGGAGCCTTTGTCTTGGATAGGGCTGGTCGAGTGGCTTTGGCTGCCTTGGGCCCGGCGTCCGGGGCCGTGCGCGGCGCTCGCGCCGGGATGCGGGCTTCCAGCTTGCCGTACAGGCTGTCAGCCCTGGCCAGCTGCTTCTCGAATTGCGCCAAGCGCTGGGCCAGCCTCTTTTCCAGCTCCTTGCCCTTGTCGGACAAGGCGAGCATGGAGCGGGAGCGCTCTTCGGCCTGCTTGACCAGCTCCGCGCCGGCCTTGTGAAGGGCGTCCAGCAGCTGGGCCACGCTCTCCTGGAATTCCACCAGGTCCAGGTCATCCAGCGATTCGTTGAGCTTCTCATCCTGGGCTTTGAGGCGGGCAGACACCAGCCGCCAGGCCCAGATGAAGGCACCGATGATGGCGAGGAAGAGGATGAAGAGGATGCCTATGAGGAGGTCGTTCATGTCGTTAAGCGCTCAGGTCGATGATGCGGCCGGTGAAGGGCCGCGGAAGGCCGCCCGGCTTGCCCTTGCCTTTGGGCTTGGGCCGGCCTGGGGCGGGCGCCTGGCGGCGGGGCTGGCCCTCATCGTGGGGGTCGCGGTCAGGGTCCAGCACCCCAGCGTCATGGGACTCATGGGCCTCACGCAGCTGCGAGACCTGGGTGTGGCTGCGCTCCAGCTCCTCGTGCATGCGCAAGGATGTGGCCTGCCGGGCCAGCTCGCTCTGAAAGACCGCGGACTGGACCGTGTTCTGGACCCCGGAAGATCCCATGATGACGTTGGGCATGCCGTCGATGCGCATCCAGCCCCCCCTTCAGGCAGCCGCCCCTTGCGCGCTCACTTGTAGGGCAGCACCTTGATTTCGCCGTCGTCCTCGACCAGGGTGCAGTACTTCAGCTCTTCGCTGATGGC
>CAYXCT010000086.1:0-8864 GCA_964463435.1 uncultured bacterium
CTGGCGGGCGGCGTCTTCTCGGTGGCGGTGGAGGCGCCCCAGGCGCACCGCACCTTCTTGCTGGCGCCCATCGCGGCGCTGATGATGGGCCTGCTGCTGGAGGCCCTGGCCCAGCGCCTGCGCCTGGCCTTTTCCCCGCGCCTGCCGCGGGCCCTGCTGGCCGCGCTCTTGAGCCTGCTGGCAGTGCTGGCCCTCTTCAACGCGCATGAGTACTTCGGCCTGTGGGCCGCCAGCCCGGACACCTACGAGAGCTTCTCGCCGGTGGCCACGGCCATCGCCCGCCGCGCAGAGGCCCAGGACCGCGGCTGGCTGCTGGCAGTAACCGGCTTGGAGCATGACTACCGCTTCTATGGCTATGAGGTGGCCCAGCTCTGCCGCACCCTGCTCAAGGCCGAGGGCCGCGAGGCCAGCAGCCTGCTCGCCTCCAACCATTACGGGGCCATGGAAATGCAGGCCCACCCGCAGGGCGTGCTGCTGATCTGGGGCGACTCGGACAAGGCCGGCCTGGGCCAGGCGGCGCGGGCTGAGTTCCCGGACCTGCCGGTGGAGGAGCAGCACCATCCCTTCACCGGCGTCACGCTCTACCAGACCATGGCCGTGCCCTGGCCGCGCATCCCGGCTGTGGGGCCGGAGGGAGCGCGCGGCCTGCTCTTGAGCCGAGAACCAACCCCTATCACGGAGAGGCCATGACCGCCAAGATGCTGGATGGGAAAGCCCTGGCACAGAAGGTGAAGGATGAGGTGCGCGCCGCTGTGGCGGGCATGCAGGACAAGCCCGGCTTGGCGGTGCTGATGGTGGGCGAGGACCCGGGCAGCAAGGTCTATGTGGCGGGCAAGGTGAAGGATGCCCAGGAGGTGGGCTTCCACAGCTTCCACCACCACCTGGTGGCGGACACGCCCCAGGAGCGCCTGATGGCCCTGGTGCAGCAGCTGGCGGCTGACCCGAGGGTGCAAGGCATCCTTGTTCAGCTGCCCCTGCCCCGGCACTTGGACGGCGAGGCCGCCCTGCTGGCCATCCCGCCGGAGAAGGATGTGGACGGCCTGCATCCCGCCAACCTGGGGCGCCTGGCCTCGGGCCGGCCCTGCCTGCCCTCCTGCACCCCGGCCGGCTGCATGGAGCTCATCCGCCTGAGCGGCGCGGCCGTCAGCGGCAAGCACGCGGTGGTGGTGGGCCGCAGCAACATGGTGGGCAAGCCCATGGCCCACATGCTTCTGGATGCCAATGCCACGGTCACCGTCTGCCACAGCCACACCCCGGACCTGGGCGTCGTCTGCCGTCAGGCCGACATCCTGGTGGCCGCGGTGGGCCGGCCGCGGCTCATCACCGGGGCCATGGTCAAGCCCGGCGCGGTGGTGGTGGATGTGGGGATGAACCGGCTGCCGGATGGCAAGCTCTGCGGGGATGTGGACCAGGCCAGCGTGGCCCAGGTGGCAGGCTTCTTGACCCCGGTGCCAGGCGGGGTGGGCCCCATGACCAGGGCCATGCTCATGAAGAACACGCTGCAGGCAGCCAGGAACCAGGGCCTGCGGTGAGGCAAAAGAAAAGCCCGGCGAGAGCCGGGCTTTTCTTTTGGGAAAGGCCGCTATTCAGTTGAACGGGCAAGCGCCGCTGGCGCAGCCTTGTCCCTGGCTGGGCAGGCCGCAGGCGCCGCCCGCGCAGGCGCTGCCAGAAGCCCCGCTGGCATGCGAGACAGCGAATACTGAGAGCACTTTCTCCGCGTTGCGGCTGGCGCAACGCGGGCAGACGGGCTCCTCATCCCCGCGGATGAGTGTTTCGTAGCCGGTTTTGCAGTCATTGCAGCGGTATTCGAAGAGGGGCATACAATCTCCAGAAGGGAAGTTGTTCCTATTATAATAGAGACCTGCTTGGGATGCCAGGTTCAGGTCGCGCCAAGCGCAACATCGAATGGCGCAATCCGCCTGGTTTTTGAAGCGTATTTCATTAGAAGCCCATGATTCGGCCCAGGCTTGGGCATAGAGAGGAGAGGCAATGGCACCCTTACCGCGTCAGAGCGTCAAGGCAGGCCAAGAGGCGCGCAAGCTGGAGGACATCTACGCGCCCATCGCCAAGGACCTGGCCCTCAATGAGGAGCAGATCCGCAAGGCCTTGGGCTCGGGCAACGACATGGTGGCTGAGATGGTCGCGCATGTGACCCAGAACATGGGCAAGCGCGTGCGCTCGGCGCTGGTGCTGCTCTGCAACCAGGCCTGCTCTGCTGGCAAGCCCCTGGATCCGCGCTCGCGCGAGCAGGCCATGATGCTGGCCGAGGCGGTGGAGCTCATCCACAACGCCACCCTCATCCACGATGACATCATCGACAATTCGCCGCTCCGCCGAGGGGTGCGGACGCTCAACTACGCCTGGGGCAACGAGCTCTCGGTGCTGATGGGCGACCTGCTCTTCGCCCGGGTCTTCGCCCGCCTGGCGGCCCATGTGGACGGCCCCATCATCGTGCGGGTGGCCCAGGCCACGGATGAGCTGTGCGATGGCGAGATCCAGGAGGTGCGCACGCGCTACCTGGTCACCCTGAGCGAAGGCCAGTATTACGACACCATCTATAAGAAGACCGCCTCGCTCATCGCGGCCAGCTGCGAGGTGGGCGGCATGGCGGCCGGGGCAGGGGAGGCCACCCTGCGGGCGCTCAACGCCTATGGCGCCAAGGTGGGCCTTGCCTTCCAGATCGCCGACGACCTGCTCGACCTTGAGGCGGATGAGGCCACCCTGGGCAAGCCCCAGGGCCATGACCTGCTGGAGGGCAAGATGACCCTGCCGGCGATCCTGGCCCTGGCCCGCGCCACCAGCAGCGAGCGGGCCGTCATCCAAGAGCTGCTGCTGGAGGACCCCTTGCAGCCGGCCCAGCTGCAGCGCGCCATGGAGTTCATCCGCGCCCAGGGAGGCATAGACCTGGCGCGCGCCCAGGCCCTGCGCCTGGTGGACGAGGCGCGCGGCGCCCTGGCGGCCCTGCCGGACAGCCCGGCGCGGCGCAGCCTTGAGGACTTGGCGGGCTTTTTCGTGGCCCGCAAGCACTGAGGATCCCATGGATCTGCAGCCCTACGCCTACGTGGCCTTCTTCTTCGCCTTCGGCATCTTCTTCGTGGCCGGCGGCTTCATCACCAACTGGCTGCTGGCTGAGAGCAAGCCCAGCAAGGCCAAGGGCAGCGCCTACGAGTGCGGGGTCGAGCCCGTGGGCACGGCCTGGATGCAGTTCCATGCCGGCTACTACATGGTGGCGCTGGTCTTCGTGGTCTTCGAGGTGGAGACCGCCTTCCTCTTCCCCTGGGCCGCCGTGTTCCGCAGCCTGGGCGATCCGGGCTGGGCGCTGGCCAGCATGGGGGCCTTCATGGGCATCCTGCTGCTGGGCCTGGCTTATGCCTGGAGAAAGGGGGCCCTCGAATGGCTCTGATCCATCAAGCCGCCCAGGCGGCCGAGAAGGCGCCAGGCGGCACCTTCATCCTGCTCTCCGCGGAGGCGCTCTTCAACTGGGCGCGCTCCAACTCCCTCTGGCCGCTGACCTTCGGCCTCTCCTGCTGCGCCATCGAGTTCATGGCCACCGGGGTGTCGCGCTACGACATGGCGCGCTTCGGGGCCGAGGTGGCCCGCGCCACCCCGCGCCAGGCCGACCTGATGATCGTGGCCGGCACGGTCACTGAGAAGATGGGGCCGGTGCTCAAGACCCTCTATGACCAGATGCCCGAGCCCAAGTGGGTCATCAGCATGGGCGCCTGCGCCAACGCTGGCGGGCCCTTCTACTATGACAACTACTCGGTGGTCAAGGGCGTGGACACCATCGTGCCGGTGGATGTCTACGTGCCGGGCTGCCCGCCGCGGCCCGAGGCCCTGCTCAACGGCATCATGATGCTGCAGAAGAAGATCATGGCCAGCCACCCCCTGCTCTCAGCCGGGGCCCAGGCCAAGCTGGCCAAGGGGGGTGCGGCGTGAGCCGGGATGAGATGCTGCAAGCCCTGCGCGCGCGCTTCCCGGGCGTGGCCCTGGAGGAGGCGCCCTCCATGCCGGTGCTGAAGCCGGTGCTGGGCGAGTTCAGGGCCCTGATGGAGGCCCTGCGCCATGAGCCGGGCCTGGCCTTTGACTACCCGCTCAGCCAGACCGCGCTGGACCAGATGGAGAAGGGCTTGATCGTCTCGGTCTACCACCTCTTCAGCAGCGCCCACCGGCAGAGCCTGTGCGTCAAGGTGGAGCTGGACCGCGCCCATCCCTCCATCCCCACGGTCAGCGACCTGTGGCGGGGCTGCGAATGGTTCGAGCGCGAGACCTTTGACTTCTTCGGCGTGGCCTTCGAGGGCCATCCCGACTTGAGGCGCATCATGCTCACCGATGACTGGGTGGGCTGGCCCCTGCGCAAAGATTACCAAGACCCCCGCATGGTCCCCCGGCCCGTTTTTTGAACCAGAGGAAGCCCTTGCCGCAGGCCAGCCCAAACCCCAAGCCCGCCCCTGACACCACGCTCAAGACGGACGAGTACCTCATCAACATGGGCCCCCAGCACCCCTCCACCCACGGGGTGCTGCGCCTGGTGCTGCGCCTGGATGGCGAGACCGTGCTGGAGGTGGTGCCCCATGTGGGCTACATCCACCGCAGCATGGAGAAGATGGCCGAGAACGATTCCTACCCCCAGATCATCCACCTGACCGACCGCCAGGACTACCTCTCGGCCATGCTCTGCAACTGGGCCTTCTGCCTGGCCGTGGAGCGCCTGATGGGCATCCAGGTGCCCCCGCGCGCTGAGGCTCTCCGCGTCATCGTGGGCGAGCTCAACCGGGTGGCCAGCCATCTCTTGTGGTATGGCGCCTACGGCATGGACTTGGGCGCGGTGACCGCCTTCTTCTGGGGCTTCCGCGAGCGCGAGGAGATCATCGACATCTTCGAGGAGCTCTGCGGGCAGCGCCTCACCTACAACTATGTGCGCATCGGCGGGGTGGCTGAGGACATCCCCAAGGGCTTCGCGGAGCGGGTGCGCGAGGTGGTGTCCCGCGTGCGCGCCAAGATGCCCGAATACCACGGCCTGCTGGCCGAGAACGTCATCTTCCAGCAGCGCACCCGGGGCATCGGCAAGCTGGACACGGCCACCGCCCTCTCCTACGGCTGAAGCGGCCCGGTGCTGCGCTCCACCGGCTTCCGCTATGACCTGCGCAAGGACGAGCCCTACGGCATCTACCCAAGCCTCAAGTTCGAGGTGCCGGTGGGCTCCACAGGCGACTGCTGGGACCGCTACCTGGTGCGCATGGCTGAGATGCGCGAGAGCCTGGGCCTGGTGGAGCAGGCGCTGGGCGCCCTGCCCGAGGGGCCGGTGCTGGCCAAGCTGCCGCGCGTGCTGAAGCCCCCCGCCGGCGAGGTCTACAGCCGCCTGGAGACCGCCCGCGGGGACATGGGCGTCTACCTGGTCTCGGATGGCGGCCCCAAGCCGCTGCGCTGCAAGTTCCGCTCCGCCTGCTTCAGCAACCTCTCGGTGCTGCCGGCCCTGGCGCCGGGCTGGAAGGTGGCGGATGTCATCTCCATCCTGGGCTCGCTGGACCTGGTGATCCCGGATGTGGACCGTTGAGGCGGCGATGAGCGCTATCCTCTGGCATCTCTTCATGCATCCTGGGCGCGCCCTGAAGGACGAGATCGTGCCGCCCTACCTGCACTTCGTCACCCAGAGCCTGGGCCTGCCCGCCTGGGCCGGGCATCTGGGCCTGATGGCCGTGTTGGGCGGCGTGTTCTTCGTCGGCGTCTCGCTCACCGCCTTCTGGCTCATCCTGATGGAGCGCAAGGTCTGCGCCTACTTCCAGGAGCGCCTGGGCCCCAACCGGGTGGGCCCCTGGGGCCTGCTGCAGACCATCGCGGACGCCCTCAAGCTGGTGCAGAAGGAGGATCTCATCCCCGCGGACGCAGACCGGGCGGTCTTCAAGCTGGCCCCCATCGTGGCCTTCACCGCCAGCTTCATGGTGCTGGCGGTCATCCCCTTCGATGACCAGCTGCTGGCCGCGGACCTCAACATCGGCGTGCTCTACATCACGGCGGTCTCCGGCCTGGGCGTGCTCAGCATCCTGCTGGCCGGCTGGGCCAGCGCCAACAAGTACAGCCTGCTGGGCGGCATGCGCTCGGCGGCCCAGATCATCAGCTATGAGCTGAGCCCGGCGCTGTGCGTGCTGGGCGTGGTGCTCTTCACCGGCACCCTCAGCACCCAGGCCATCGTGGAGGGCCAGGCCGCGGGCTGGAACATCTTCCGCATGGCGCCCTGGGGCGTGCTGGGCATGCTCATCTTCCTCATCGCCGGCACGGCCGAGATCAACCGCGCGCCCTTCGACCTGCCCGAGGCCGAGAGCGAGCTGACCGCCGGCTTCAGCACCGAGTACTCGGCCATGCGCTTCTCCATGTTCTACCTGGCCGAGTTCGTGAACATGTTCATCATCTCGGCCATGGTGGTGACCCTCTTCTTGGGGGGCTGGCAGCCCCTGGTGCTGGCCCTGCCCTTCGGCGGCTGGCACAGCCCGGCGCTGGGCGGCTTCTTGCCGGGCTGGCTGTGGTTCTTCGCCAAGACCTACGCGGTCATCTTCGTGATCATGTGGTTCCGCTGGACCTTTCCCCGCGTGCGCGTGGACCAGCTGATGAAGCTGGAGTGGAAGGTCCTGCTGCCCCTGTCCTTTGCCAACCTTGCGGCCATCGCCCTGTGCGTGGCCGCCAGCCTGAGGTGACGCCATGCTCGCTTGGCTGACAGGCATCTTGAAGGGCGCGGCCAGCCTGCTCTCGGGCATGCGCCTCACCGGCCGGGCCTTCGTGCGCCCCGCGGTCACCCAGCAGTACCCGGAGGAGCGCCCCCATATCCACGACCGCTTCCGCGGCCGGGTGGACATGCCGCTGGACCCGGTGAGCGGGGCCCACAAGTGCACCATGTGCATGATGTGCGTGAAGATCTGCCCCAACGCCTCGCTGATCATCAAGCCCGGGGTCAATAGGGCCGGCAAGCGCGTGCTGGATGAGTTCATCTACAAGCTCAGCACCTGCACGCTCTGCAACCTCTGCGTGGAGGTCTGCCCCTTTGACGCCATCGCCATGAGCCATGACTACGAGATGGCCACCTATGACCGGGCCGACCTGGTGATGATCCTCAACAAGCCCAAGGGACGGGCCTTCGACCCCTCGGCCGAGTTCCTGGCGGTCCCGCCCGCGGCCGCCCCGGCCGCCGAACCTGCCCAGGAGGCCGCGCATGAGCCTGCCTGACATCTTCTTCTACCTCATCAGCCTGGCCCTGCTGGGCTCGGCCGCGGCCATGATGGCCAGCAGCCAGGTCTTCCGCCAGGCGGTCTACCTGGCCATCAGCCTGGCCATGGCGGCCGGCTTCTACGTGCTGCTGCAGGCCGAGCTGCTGGCCGCGGTGCAGATCTTGGTGTATGTGGGCGCGGTGGTCATCCTCATCATCTTCGCCATCATGCTGACCCAGCAGCTGGGCACGGGCGGCGGCGGCGGAGCCAACGCGCTCAAGGCCCCGGCCCTGCTGGTGGGCCTGGCCCTGGCGCTGGGCCTGGCCGGCTTTGGCCTGCTCCGCGGCCAGGCCCAGGAGGCGGCGCCGGGCTTCGCGGGCGGCATCCAGGCCCTGGGGCGCGCCCTGCTGGGCTGGGCAGCCCTGCCCTTTGAGCTCTCATCGCTGGCCCTGCTGGGAGCCCTGGTGGGCGCCCTGGCCCTGGCCCGCAAGGAGGGCGAGCCATGAGCCTCTTCCCCGTCGGCCTGGGGCACTACCTGCTGGTCTCGGCCCTGCTCTTCGGCCTGGGCGCCTTTGGCGTGGCCACCCGGCGCAACGCTATCAGCGCGCGGATGAGCACCGAGCTGATGCTCAGGGCGGCCTGCATCAACTTCGCGGCCTTCAACCACTTCCGCCATCCTGCCGCCCTGGGGGGGCAGGTCTTCGCGCTCTTCATCATCGCCATGGCCGCCGCCGAGGCCTCGGTGGGCATGGCCCTGGTGGTGGCCCTCTTCCGCCAGAAGCGCGCCGTGGCCCTGGCGGACATCGACCTGATGAAAGGCTGAGCGCATGCTGCCCGACCACCTCATCATCCTGCTGCCGGCCATGGCCTTCGCCATCATCGCGCTCTTCTTCAGGCGCAGCGCGCGCCTGGCGCCCCTGGTCAGCATCGCCTTCACCGGCGCGGCGGTGGCCCTGGCCCTGGCCCTGGGCTGGGGCCAGATCCAGGCCCCGGGCATGCGCATCCATGAGTGGGAATGGGCCCACGTCAGCCTGGCCGGCGGCGCCCCCTACATCATCAAGGTGGGCACCCTGGTGGACCCCCTGGCCGCCATGATGCTGGGGGTGGTCAGCTTCGTCAGCCTGCTGGTGCAGGTCTATTCCCTGGGCTACATGAAGGACGACCCCGGGCTGCCCCGCTACTACCTCTGGCTGTCGCTCTTCACCGCCAGCATGCTGGCCCTGGTGCTGGCCCCCAACCTCTTCCAGATCTACATGGCCTGGGAGCTGGTGGGCCTGTGCAGCTATCTCTTGATCGGCTTCTGGTGGCAGAAGGATTCGGCTTCCAGCGCGGCCAAGAAGGCCTTTGTGGTCAACCGGGTGGGCGACTTCGGCTTCTTCCTGGGCATCCTCGCGCTCACCTACTATTTGGGCACGAGCAACTTCGGCGAGCTGCCGGCCAAGGCCGCCCACTGGCCCGAGCTGGGGCCAGACTGGCTGCCCCTGGGCGCCGTGGCCCTGCTGATCTTCATGGGCGCCATGGGCAAGAGCGCGCAGTTCCCCTTGCATGTCTGGCTGCCCGATGCCATGGAGGGCCCCACGCCGGTCTCGGCGCTCATCCATGCCGCGACCATGGTGACGGCGGGCGTCTACCTGGTGGCGCGCACCCAGTGGCTCTTCGACCTGA
>CAYXCT010000087.1:0-8857 GCA_964463435.1 uncultured bacterium
GGAAAAGGCAGCCTGCTGCCAGGCCGCCTTGGGGCCTTTTCGGATGGTTCGCGCTAGGAAGCCCCGCAGGCCCCGCAATGCTCCCCTTCGCTCGAAACAGGGCGGAAGCTCAGCAAAGCCCGCGGCGCCTTGAAGCCCGCGGGAACGGAGTTGAGGCCCCTGAGCGCTTGGCAATACTCTGCTGGCAGGCCCGCCAACACCGCGCCTTCGCACACCTTGGCCAGCGCCTCAGTGCTGGGGCTGGTCTCCGGGCCCAAGCTCGCCTTCAGATAGGTGATCGCTGCCAGGCTGGCACCATCCTTCTCGACCTTGATGGGGCAGTGGAAATACGCCCCGGTCCCATCCAGGCGCGCATCCTCCATGTTGTCCAAGAGCTCGGCCTGGCGCGGGTCCAGCTCATAGAGCAGGCCCCAGGCGGCCCGGCCCGGCTCCTCCACCAGGCTCTCGCAGCCGCCTCCCCATTGGCTGCTGCGTCCAAAGTAGGCCAGCCGCCATCCCTTGAGCTTGGCCGGGCCCAGGCAGCGGGCCTGCGGCACCTTGCCCGCCATCAGCTCCGGCGAGAGGTTGAGGCCATAGGCGAAGTAGAGCCGTTGCGTGGGCATAGCGCCTCCCAATTTCAAGCGCGGGCTTGCGCCGCGCGGTGAGCCTGCATGGCTGCCTCCAGGAGCTCCCGCTCCCCGAAGCACCGCCCCTCATCCAGCCTGTCCCGCTGCGCCAGCAGATGGCGCACCTTGTCGGCCTGGCAAGGGCTCTCGGCCAGGGCCTGCGCGCGGGCCTTGAGCAGCAGCGCCACCTGCGCGGCCAGGCCAGCCCCCCAGCGGATCCCCGCCTGCCGCAGGCGCGGCTTGAGGGCCTGCAGGGCGGCTTCCACCGAGGCTGGGCCGCTGTGCTTGCCATACACCAGCTCCAGCTTGCCGCCCACGGAGCGGGGAGCCAGGGCCTGGTAGGTGGCGCGCCGCTTGAGCAGGGCTGAGACATGCAAGCCGCTCTCGTGGCGGAAGGCGCCCCGGCCCACGCCCATCTCCTGCAAGGGCACCAAGCAGCCGCTGGCGGCCTCGGCCAAGGCCGAGAGCCGGCGCAGCGCGCTGTACCTGAAGCCCGCGATGCTGACGCCATAGAGGTCGCGCAGGGGCAGCACCACCCTGTGCAGGGCCGCGTTGCCCGCGCGCTCGCCCAGCCCGTTCAGGGTGACGGTCAAATGGGTGGCTCCGCAGAGCGCCGCTTGCACGGTGTTGACCGCGGCCAGGCCGTAATCGTCGTGAAAATGGGCGGCCAGCTCGCAGCCCCCATGGGCCACGCCCAGGGCCTGGGCCAGCGGCGCCAGCTGGGCCTGCACCCGCTCTGGGGTGAGCACGCCGCAGGTGTCGCAGAACGCGATGCGGTCCGCGCCAGCGTCGCGCAGGGCCAGGGCCAGGCGGCGCAGGGCCGTTGCTTCGGCCCGGCTGGCGTCCTCCAGGGCGGCCTCCACCTTGCCAAAGCCCAGGGCCCGGGCCTGGCGCACGCCGCCCACGGCCAGCGCCTGGGCCAGGCGGCGCAGATGGGCCAAGGGCGCCGAAGCGCCGCCGGGCTTTCGCCTTCCGCGCAGCAAGCGCCGGGCCAGCTTGTGGCGCAGATGAGCCTCTGAGACCGCGGCCAGCACCAGCACCGTCACCCGCGCCGGATCCTCCCCCGCCTGACGGCAGGCCTCCAGGCAGGCGGCCAGGTCAGCTTGGTCCGGCCGGGCCATCAGCACCATCTCCAGCGCCTTGGGCAAGCGCCCCTGGCGACGCGCCTTGAGCAGGCCTGCGCAGGAATCCAGCTCCGCCAGGCTGCTGGCCGGGAAGCCGACCTGCATCACGCGCACCCCGGCCGCGGCCAGGGCCAAAGCCATGGCCAGCTTTTGCGCCGGGCTGAAGGCCAAGCCTGCCATCTGCTCGCCATCGCGCAAGGTGTCGTCGTAGAGCATCAGCATGGCGGCCTTCCTTTTCAGCACATGGCGTCCAGCCATCCCTTCAAGGCCAGCGGCTTGGCTTTGGCCCTGGCTGGCGAAGCCGGGCGATCCAGCTCCAAGACCTTCTTGGGCCGGCCCAAAGCCACGCAGCGGCCCTGCTCAAGCCGGGCCACCTGGCCGCAGAGGCCGGCTATCTCGCGGGCATCATGGCTCACCAGGATGAAGGGCACCTTGAAGCGCTGGCTGAGACCTTTGAGCAGCTCCGCCACTTGAGCCTTCAATGCGGGGTCCAGGTTGGCCGTGGGCTCATCCAGCAAGAGCAGCTTGGGGCCGGCCAGCAAGGCCCGGGCCAGGGCCACGCGCCGCTGCTCGCCGCCAGAGAGGCGGGTCACGCGGGCGCCCAGCAAGCCGGCCAAGCCCAGGGCCTTGGCCACCTCATCCAAGCCGGGGCCCAAGCCGCCCCGGCCCCGCAGCCCATAGCGCAGGTTGGCTCTGACATCCAGGTGCGGGAACAGGGCCAGGTCTTGGGGCACATAGCCTATGCCCCGCGCCTGGGCTGGCAGGCAGTGGCCCGGCTCTTGCAGGGCCGCGCCATCCAGCGTGATGCGGCCCTGGCTGGGCCTAAGGCCTGCCACTGCCTCCAGCAAGGTGGTCTTGCCAGAGCCAGAGGGCCCGTAGAGCGCGGTGGCCTGGCCTTGCAAGGCCAGGTCATAGCAAGCCTCGAAGCCATGGCAGGCCACGCGCAGGCCTCGCAGCGCCAGCTTCATGATGCGCCGCCCGGCCCCAGGCGCCGTGCCAGGCGGCCTGAGAGCCAGAGCGCGCCAAAGGCCAGCGCCAAGGACACGCAGAGGAAGAAGAGCGCCTCATCATCATGGCCCAGCTCCACGGCGCGATAGAGGGCCAGGGACAAGGTGGTGGTCTGGCCCGGGATGTTGCCGGCCAGGATCACGGTGGCGCCGAATTCCCCCAGGCTGCGGGCCAGGCCCAGCACCAGGGCGGCCAGCAAGCCCGGGCCGGCCAGGGGCAGGGTGATGGTGAGCAGCACCCGCCGCTCGCTCGCGCCCAGGGTGCGGGCCACCTGCTCCAAGCGGGGGTTCACGCCCTCCAAGGCCACCCTGAAGCCCCGCACCATCAAGGGCAGGGCCATGGCTGCCATGGCCAGGGGCACCGCCTTCCAATTGAAGGCCAGGTCCATGCCCAGAGCCTGGTAGGCCAGCGCACCCAAGGGCCCGCGCCGGCCCAGCAGCTTGAGCAGGAGGAGGCCCGTGGCCACGGGCGGGATGACCATGGGCAGAGCCACCACGGTCTCTATCAGGGCCTTTCCAGGCCATTCGCGCCGGGCGAGCAGCCAAGCCAGGGCCAAGGCTGGGAGCGTGGCCAGCGCCACTCCCAGGAGGGCGCTGGCCACGGTGAACCAGAGGACGCGGATGGTCTCGGCGCCCAGCATGGCCGCCTCAGTCCGCTGGCTTCAGCAATAGGAAGCCGCGGGCCTTGAAAGCCTTGGCAGCTTCCGGCCCCTGCAGGAAGCCGGCGAACTTGAGCGCCTCCTCCTTTTCAGCCGCCCCTTTGAGCACCGCCAGGGGGTAGCTGATCTTGGGGCCTTCTGCCGCCGGCACCTCCAAGGCCACCCTGATTTTCTTGCTGATGAGGGCATCCGTCCCATAGACGATGCCGGCATCCACATTGCCGGACTCGACCGCGGCCAGCACGGCCCGCACATTGTCGCAGGGCACGGCCTTGTCGATGAGCTTGCCCCACAAGCCCAGCTTTGAGAGCCAGGCTTTGGCGTAGGCGCCCGCTGGCACCGCGGCCGGGTCGCCGATGGCCAGGCGCCCCAAGCCCGCCAAGTCCGCCGCGGCCGACACCTTCACGGCGCTGTCCGCCCTGGCCACCACCACCAGGGTGTTGGAGAGCAGGCTCACCCGGCTGCCGGGCTCCAGCAGGCCTGCCGACTGCAGCTGGTCCATGCTGGCTTCATCCGCGCCCACGAACACATCCGCGGGCGCGCCTTCCAAGATCTGGCGCGCCAGGCTGCCCGAGGCGTGGAAGTTGAAGCTGAGCTTGCCATGGCCGGCCCGGGCCCACAGCGCGGCGATGTCCTGCAGGGACTCGGACAGGCTGGCCGCGGCAAAGACGCTCAAGCCGGGCGCCTCGGCCCGCAAAGGCAGGCAAGCTGCCAGGGCCATCGCGGCCAGGAGCAGGATGGGAAGGGGCTTCCTCATGACGCCACCCCCTCGCCATTGCGCAGGATGAAGGCCTCGGTGGCCTTGACCATGAAATGCACCGGCACCCCAGCCTTGAGCTTCATCTGCTTGGCGCTGCGCGTGGTGATGACCGCTGCCAGATGGCCCACCGCGGTCTCCACGATCACCTCGGTGAGCACCTTGTCGCTGGTCAGCTTGGCCACCTTGCCTTCGATATGATTCCGGATGCTGATCTTCTTCATGGGCCTTGCCTCAAGTTTGGGGACAATAGGGATCGCCAGCAGCTAGGTGAGCAGGTACTTCTCGCAGGGCTTGCCGGCTTCCAGGCCGTCCAAGATCTCATCGATGGCGCTGGTTCCCTCGATCTTGCCGTACCAGTCGCCCTGGGGGTAGACGATCATGGCTGGCCCGCGGTCGCAGACCTTGAGGCAGCCGGTGGAGCTGATGCTCACATCATCCATGCCCCGGTCCGAGAGCTCCTGCTGAAGGTAGCCCAGGTAATTGACGCTGCCCTTCTTGTGGCAGGCGCCCTGCGGGTCGCCGCTGGTGCGGAAGCTGGCGCAGACCAGGATGTGCTGCTTTGGCTTTTCCATGAGAGCCTCTTTGGAGCGGGTTGTTGAATTCGTGTGGGATCTGGCTTGGCAGCTGGCGGCTTAGGCACAGCCTTGCTTGCCGCCGCCGCAGCCGGTGGAGCAAGAGAAGCTGCGCTTGATGTAGGGGGCCAGATCGCCGCCGGCCAGGGCCAGGGGCAGCAGCTGGCTGATCAGGCCCTCCACGCTCATCACATCCAAGCCGTGGTCGGCCAGCACCTGCGAGGGCCTGGGCCCGGCCTCGCCCGCCAGCAGGAGCCCGCAGTCAGAGAGCAGGCTGGCGATCTCTTTCCAGCGCTGGTCGCCGCCGCCCATGGCTGGCGCCGGGCGCTCGGCCACCAGCGCAGGCGCGCCCTCGCGAAGCTCGTAAACTAAGAATCGACGGGCCCGGCCCAGGCCCTCGTTGACCAGCAGGCCCTCCATGCTGGCCACCGCCACCCGCGTCCGCACCCTGAGCGGGGTCAGGCTGGCGGCCGCGCTCTCGCGCATCAGCTCGCCCAGCTTGGGGTCATCCTGGCCCAGCAAGCCGGCGGCATCGGCCCGGCACCGCGCGCAATGGCTCATCAATGGCAGCACCCCGGTCAGGCCAGCCTTCACCCGCACCATGTCACGCGCATCCGGCGCGTTCTCCTGTGTGAACACCGCGCCCTCGGCGGGATACAGGGCGATGGGGTTGAGCACATCCACCCCCAGCGCTGCCAGCGCGCGCCCCACCGCCTCGACATGGCGGTCATTGACGCCCTTCACCACCACGCAGTTGGCCTTGACCGTCACCCCGGCCTGCTTGAGGGCCGTGATGCCCTCCACCTGCCGCTGATGGAGGAGCAAGGCCGCCTCTTCCCCGTGATAGACGCGGCCATTGAAGCGGACCCAGGGGTTGATCTTGGCGCCAATGGCCGGGTCCACGGCGTTCACCGTGACGCTCACATGGCTCACCTCGAGCCGGGCCAGCTCGGCGGCATAGGGCGCCAGCTCCAGCCCATTGGTGGCCACGCACAGCAGCAGCTGGGGGAAGCGCGCGCGCACCAGGCGCAGGGTCTCCATGGTGGCTGGGCCGTTGGCAAAGGGGTCGCCCGGGCCGGCGATGCCCGCCACCGTGATGTGGGGCGCCTTGGCCAGGGCCTTAGCGAGGTAATCCAGGGCCTGGGCCGGGTTGAGCACCAGGCTGGTGACCCCGGGCCGGCTCTCATTGGCGCAGTCATATTTGCGGTTGCAGAAGTTGCACTGGATGTTGCAAGCCGGGGCCACGGGCAGGTGCAGCCGCCCGAACTTGTGGCGGGCGCTGTCGTTGAAGCAGGGATGCTGGGTGAGGTCCAAGGCCATGGCGCGCCCCGAGGGAGGGTCAGAGGTAGCTGTAGCCCACGCTGGAATCAGACTGCTTCTTCTCGAGCACCAGGTTGACCAGGCTGTCAAAGAGGCGCAGCGCGCCGGCATAGCCCAGGTGCAGGATGCGGCCGCCGCCAAAGCGGTCGTGGATGGGGAAGCCCGCGCGCAGCAAGGGCGCCTTGAGCCGCTTGGCCACGGAATAGCCCTTGCTGCTGCCGGCCAAGAGGCCGGCCCCGCATTCCTCCGCGGCCTGCCCGATGGCCTCAAAGTCCGCGCCCTGCATCACGCGGCAGTTGAGCCCGGCAAAGCCGGGGATGGCAGCTTGCAGGGCCGCTTGCATGCGCCCGCTCTCGCCTCCCGAGGCCACCAGCACGGGCTTAGCCCCCACCTCCGCCAGCCAGCTGGCCAGCGCGCAGGCCAGGTCCTCCTCGCCATACACCGCCACCTTCAGCCCAAAGAGCGCCTTGTGGCCATCGGCATAGGCGTCCAAGAGCCGGCTGCGCTCGTCCTTGAGGGCTTGGGGGATGGGGTGCCCGCTCAAGGCCGCCAGGTGATGGACCAGCGCGTCGGTGGCCTTGAGGCCCAAGGGCAGGGGCAGCACCCGGTGCCCCACGCCGAAGCGCTCCTTGAGGAAGCTGCCGGCCGTGGCCCGGCCGGCCAGCGTGGCGCCCAGCTCCAGCGCCTCTTGGGCTCGGCCCAGCAGCTCCAGGCGCTCCAAGGTGGTGCCGCCCGGGGGCAGGTCGCAATATTCCTTCCAAGCGCCGCCGTCCAGGGTCTCGCTGTAATCCGGCAGCATCACCGCATCCTGGCCGAAGGAGGCGACCAGGGCCTTCAGGGCCCGCAGGTCTTCGGGCGAGACCATGCCCGGCATCAGGGCCAGCAGGGGGAGCCGGGCGCCGCCCTGGGCAAAGCGCTCGGCGATGGCCCGCAGGCTGGCCACGTAGCCTTCCGCATGCGTGCCCTTGAAGCTGGGGGTGTTGACAAAGACCGCGGGCGGCGCGGCGGGCTCATCCAGGGCGCGGCTCTTGAGCAGGCCCTGCACGTCATCGCCCATGGTCTCAGCCAGGCAGGTGGTGGCCACGCCGATCACGCTGGGATGATAGGCCCGCGCCACGTTGCTCAAGGCCTGGCGCAAGTTGCTGGCGCCGCCGAAGATGACCGCCGACTCGCTGAAGTTGCTGCTGGCGATGTCGATGGGCTCGCGGAAATGGCTGATCATGTAGCGGCGGATGTAGGTGGCGCAGCCCTGCGAGCCGTGCAGCAGGGGCATGCCGCCATGGATGCCGCGGAAGGCCAGGCTGGCGCCCAAGGGGGCGCAAAGCTTGCAGGCGTTCACCATGCCCTGCCTCTCCTCGGCCTCATCCCCGGCCTTCAGGGCCTCTTCCACGGCTTGGCTCAGCTTGGCGTCCATCAGGGCCTCAGAGCTCGCTCTTGCGCAGGGCCCACACCGGGCTCATGACCGATGCATGCACCTCGCGCGCGAAGTTGACCATCCCCTCAAAGCCGGCCAGCGCCTCTTTGCGCTCGTGGTTGTGGTCGCAGAAGCCGATGCCCAGCTTGTGGGCCAGGGGCCGCTCCTTGACCCCGCCGATGAAGAGCTCGGCGCCGGTCTGCCGCAGGAACCCGGAGAGCTCCTTGGGGTTGCTGTCATCGACCAGGATGGTGCCGGGGTCGCAGATGCTGCGCAGGCGCTCGTAGTCCTCAGGGCCGCCGGTCTGCGTGCCTGCCAGCACGGTGCGCATGCCCAGCAGCCGCAGGGCCTTGATCAGGCTGAAGGCCTTGAAGGCCCCCCCCACATACAGGGCCGCCTTGCGGCCCTGCAGGTCCTTGCGAAAGGGCTCCAGGGCCGGCAGCACCGAGGCCAGCTCTTGCGCGACCACGGCCTGGGCCCGCTCGAGGATGCCTGGCGCGGCCTCAAAGCGCCGCGCCACCTCATAGAGCGCCTCGGCGCAGTCCTCGATGCCGAAGTAGCTCACCCGGATGTAGGGAATGCCCCAGCGCTCCTGCATGCGCTTGGCCAGGTGGGTCATGCTGCCGCTGCACTGCACCACATTGAGCTGGGCGCCCTGGGCGCCGCGGATGGCATCGATGCGGCCGTCGCCCGTGAAGATGGCCCCCACCTCCACGCCCATGCGCTGGTAGTAGCTCTTGAGGATCCATGCCTCGCCCGCGATGTTGAACTCGCCCAGGATGTTGATGCGCGGGGTGCCCGGCCTTGGGGGCTCGGGCTCGGCCGTGCCGATCAGGCTGAAGAGCGCCTCGCAGGCCGCCTTGTAGCCGTCTTTCTTGGTGCCCCTGAAGCCCTCGCTCTCCACCGGCACCACCGGGATGCCGTGCCGCTCGCTGGCCTGACGGCAGACCCGCTGCAGGTCGTCGCCAATGAGGCCCACCAGGCAGGTGCTGTAGACAAAGGCCGCCTTGGGCCGGTGCTGGGGGATCAGCCGATCCAGGGCCAGGGCCAGCTTCTTCTCGCCCCCATAGACCACATCCTTCTCGCGCAAGTCGGTGCTGAAGCTCAAGCGGTGCAGCTGCGGGCCGCTGGAGAGGGCCCCGCGGATGTCCCAGGTGTAGGCGGCGCAGCCGATGGGGCCGTGGACAAGGTGCAGGGCATCGGCCACGGGGTAGAGCACCACCCGGCTTCCGCAGAAGACGCAAGCCCGCTGGCTGACCGACCCGGCCAGGCTTGGCTTGGCGCATTCCAATGCCATGGGCGCATCGCCGGCCACTGCCACGCTCCCCTTGCGGCCTTGCTGGATGTCTGCGGTCCCGCCCATGGCAGCCCCCTACATCACCAGCTCGAACTTCTC
>CAYXCT010000088.1:0-8600 GCA_964463435.1 uncultured bacterium
CTTCTTGGGGAGGCGTACGGGCGCGCTCATGCGTTCCTCGCGGGCTGGGGGTTGAGCCCCGCGGCGACCGCGGGGTCCTTCAGGGTGGAGAGGATGATGGCCACGGCCCGGTCGGCCTGGGCCTGGGTGATGTTCAGGGGCGGCAGCAGGCGCAGCACGTCGCCGGCCGTGGCATTGGCCAGCAGGCCGCGCGCCTGCAGGGCGTCCACTACCGGCCGCGCGGGCCCGCTGAGCTGCACGCCCAGCATCAGGCCCAGGCCGCGCACCGCCAGGATGGGGGCGCCCTGGCGCCGGGCGGCCTCAAAGGCGGCCTTCATGCGCTGGCCCAGCTTGGCGGCATGCGCGGGCAAGGCGCGGGCCTGGACGGCCTTGAGCAGGGCCAGCCCGGCGGCGCAGGCCACCGGGTTCCCCCCCAAGGTGGTGCCGTGGTCGCCCGGGCCGAACACCGCGGCGGCCTCTTCCGTGGCCAGCACCACCGAGAGCGGGAAGCCGCCGCCCAGGCTCTTGCCCAGCGGCATCAGGTCCGGCGTGATGCCATAGTGCTGGTAGGCGAAGAGCTTGCCCGTGCGGCCCAGCCCGGTCTGGATCTCGTCCAGGATGAGCAGGGCATGGCGCCGGTCGCAGAGCGCGCGCAGGCCCTTGAGGTAGGCCTTGTCCAGCACATGGATGCCGCCCTCGCCCATCACCGGCTCGGCCAGCACGGCGCAGGTCTTGCCGCTCATCAGCCGGGCCATGGCCTTCAGGTCATTGGGCGGCGCGAACTTTATGCCCGGCAAGAGCGGCCCCAGGCCCTGATGGAAGCGGGCCTGGCCGGTGGCCGCCAGGGCGCCGGTGGTGCGGCCATGGAAGCTGCCCTTGAGGGCGATGATCTCATGGGCGCCCTTGAGGCGCAGATGGCCCCAGCGCCGGGCCAGCTTGATGCTGACCTCGATGGCCTCCGCCCCGGTGTTGGCGAAAAAGACGCGGTCAGCGAAGCTCAAGGCGGTGAGCTCGCGCGCCAGCAGGGCCTGGGGCCCGCTGTAATAGAGGTTGCTGCTGTGGATCCAGGCCTTCATCTGCACCAGGGCGGCCTTCTGCACCGCGGGGTCCAGCCCCAGGCCGTTGACGGCCACGCCGCCCAAGAGGTCCAGGTAGCGCTTGCCTTCCGTGTCCCACACCTGGGCGCCCCGGGCCTTGGCAAAGGCCAGGTCGTAGCGGCTGAAGGTCTGGGCGATGTGCTTCTTGTCCAAGGCTTTGATCTGTTCGAGCTTCATGGCAGGGTCCAAGAGGGGGTGGGGAAAGGGGTCAGAGCGTGATCTCGGTCCCGATCCCTCGGTCCGTGAACACCTCCAGCAGCAGCGAATGGGAGACCCGGCCGTCGATGATGTGGGCCTTGGCCACCCCCGCCTCCACCGCCCTCTGGCAAGCCTCCATCTTGGGCAGCATGCCCTTGTCGATGACGCCCTCCTTCACCAGCCTGGCGATCTCCTTGACCTTGAGGGTGGGGATGAGGCTGTCGGCCTTGGCCACGTCCTTGAGCAGGCCCACCTGGTCGGTGAGCAGGATGAGCTTCTCGGCCTTGAGGGCCGCGGCCACCGCGCCCGCCACGCTGTCGGCGTTGCAGTTGTAGGCGTGCCCGTCCTGGCCATAGCCCGTGGGCGCGATGATGGGCATGAAGCCCTCCTTGAGCAGGGCATGCAGGATGGCTGTGTTGACCTGGCTCACCTCGCCCACATAGCCCAGGTCGGCGGCCGCGCCGCCCTTGAGGCTCTTGCCGCTGTGCTTGCGGGCCCTCAGCAGGCTGGCGTCCTTGCCGGAGAGGCCCACGGCCATGGGGCCGCGCGAATTGAGGTAGCCCACGATCTGCTGGTTGATCTTGCCCACCAGCACCATCTCGGTGATCTCCATGGTCTCCTTGTCGGTGACGCGCAAGCCATCGACAAAGGCCGCCTCCTTGCCCATCTTCTTCATGGCCGCGGATATCTCCGGCCCTCCGCCGTGCACCACCACGGTGTTGATGCCCACGGTGTGCATCAGCGCCAAATCCTCGGCCACGCTCTGCTTGAGCGCCTCGTCCACCATGGCGGCGCCGCCGTACTTGATGACCAGGGTCTTGCCCTGGAACTTCTGGATGTAGGGCAGGGCCTCGATGAGGACCTGGGAGGTGCTGGCGATGGGGTTGCTCACATTGCTCCTTCCTGCTGCAGCCAAGCCTGGAATTCGGCCCGTCCGCGCTCGGCATAGGCCAGGGCGCGCTCTTGCTTGCCCGGCTTGCTGGGCTTGGCGCCGGGCGCCGCCGTGGCGCCCATGGGTTCCACCAAGCCCCAATTGGCGTTGATGGGCTGAAAATGCCTGGGGTCGGCCTGGGCCAGGTAATGGGCCAGGCTGCCCATCATGCTGTTGCGCGGCGGCGCCAGCAGCGGCCGCCCCGAGAGCAGCCGGGCCGCGTTGATGCCCGCCATCAGGCCGCTGGCCGCGCTCTCCAGGTAGCCTTCCACGCCCGTCACCTGGCCGGCGAAGAAGACCCCGGGCAGGCCGCGGGCCTGGCCGCCCAAGCCCAGCAGGGCCGGGGCGTTGATGAAGGTGTTGCGGTGCAGGCTGCCGAAGCGGGCGAACTCGGCCTGCGCCAGGCCCGGGATGAGGCGCAGCACCCGCGCCTGCTCGCCGTACTTCATCCGCGTCTGGAAGCCCACCAGGTTGTAATTATCGCCCGCCGCGGTCTCTTTGCGCAACTGCACGCAGGCATAAGGCCGGCGGCCCGTGGCCGGGTCAATCAGGCCCACCGGCTTCATGGGCCCAAAGCGCAGGGTCTCATCCCCCCGGTCGGCCAGGTCCTCGATGGGCATGCAGCCCTCGAAATGCCGGGCCTGCTCCTGGCCGTGGAAGGGCACCCGCTCGGCGCCGCGCAGGGCCGCGATGAAGGCGGCGTACTGGGCCTGGTCCAGCGGGCAGTTGAGGTAGTCAGGCTCGCCCTTGCCCCAGCGCGAGGCGGCGAAGGCGTGCCCCAAGTCTATGCTGTGGGCCATCACGATGGGCGCGATGGCGTCATAGAAGTAGAGCTGGCCCTGCCCCAGCAGGCGGCCGAGCTCCTGGGCCAGGCCGGCATGGGTCAGCGGCCCGCTGGCCACGATGAGGGGCCGCGCCGCGGGCAGGCTGTCCAGCCGCTGGCGGCGGAGCCGCACGCGGCCCGTGCCTTGCAGGGCCGCTTCAATGGCGGCGCTGAAGCGGGCGCGGTCCACCGAGAGGTTGAGGCCCGCGGGCACCCGCGAGGCCTCGGCCGCGCTGAGCGCCAGGCTGCCCAGGGCCTTGAGCTCGGCCTTCAGCTGCTGGGGGGCCGAGCCGGGCGCCTCGCTCTTC
The DNA here is from genome assembly GCA_964463435.1 of uncultured bacterium. Lineage (GTDB taxonomy): Bacteria > Oederibacteriota > JAJYGY01 > JAJYGY01 > JAJYGY01 > CAYXCT01. The sequence goes on from CAYXCT010000088.1 coordinate 3,337, forward strand.
AGGCTGTTGCTGCAAACCAGCTCGGCCAGGCCGCCGCCGGTGTGGGCCTCGGTGCCGGTGGAGGGCCGCATCTCATAGAGCTCCACATCCAGCCCGCGCTGGGCCGCCTGCCAGGCCGCCTCGCAGCCGGCCAGGCCGCCGCCGATGATGGTGAGGGTGCCGCTCACTCCCCTTCCTTCACCAGGGCGGCAGGGGCCGGCTCCTCCGGCCCCTGCCCCGAGCCCGTCGAGGGGCTGCCCATCTCGCGCCGGTAGCCGCAGCCATCCGTGGGGCAGCTGCGCACCGTGGGGCCGCGGCGGCCCGACTTCTCCAGCAGGTACTTGGACCCGCACTGGGGGCAGGCCTCGGGCACCGGCTTGTCCCAGCTCACAAAGTCGCACTTGGGGTAGCTGCTGCATCCGTAGAAGACCCGGCCGCGCTTGCTGCGCCGCACGATGACCTGGCCGCCGCAGCCCTTGGGGCAATCGATGCCGATGTCCTGCTTGATGGGCCGGGTGTTCTTGCAGGCCGGGTAGTTGCTGCAGGCGATGAAGCGCCCAAAGCGCCCCTGCTTGTAGATCATGGCGCTGCCGCACTTGTCGCACTTCTCATCCAGGGCCTCCTCGACCTTGGGCGCCAGCACCCCGTCGGCGCGCTCCTCCAGCGGCTTGGTGTTCTTGCAGGCCGGGTAGGTGGGGCAGGCCAGGAACTTGCCGTGGCGGCCCCATTTGACCACCATGTGGGCCCCGCACTTCTCGCAGACCACGTCGGTGGCCACCTCCAGCTCCTTCTTCAGGTTGGGCATGTCGGCGCTGGCCTTCTCCAGGTCCTTCTCAAAGACGGTCCAGAAGCCGCGCACGGCCTCGGTCCAGGCCAGGCTGCCCTCCTCCACCTTGTCCAGCTGCTCCTCCATGCTGGCCGTGAACTCCACGTTCAGCACTTCCTTGAAGTGGGTGGCCAGGAGCTCGGTGATGGTGGTGCCCAGCTCGCTGGGCTTGAGGCGGCCGCCCTCCATGCGCTCGGCATAGCGCCGGTCCAGCACCGTGCTGATGGTGGGCGCGTAGGTGCTGGGCCGGCCGATGTTCTTCTCCTCCAGCGCCTTCACCAGCGTTGCCTCGGTGTAGCGCGGCGGGGGCTGGGTGAAATGCTGGCTGGGCTGGCCCGCCAGGTAGCGCAGGGGCTCCTGCTCGGTGAGCTCGGGCAGCCGCTCCTCATCCTCGGCGCCCTCCTTGGCGGCCTCATCCTCGTCCTGGCCCTCGGTGTACACCGCGGTGAAGCCGGGGAACTTCATGATGCTGCCGCTGGCCCTGAAGCCCGCGCGCTCCCGGCCCGGCTGGTCCTCGGCCGCCACGTCCACGCTGGTGACATCCAGCAGGGCGGGGCGCATCTGGCTGGCCACAAAGCGCTGCCAGATGAGCTTGTAGAGCCGCTGCTGGTCCAGGCTCAGCCACTTGGCCAGGTCCTTGGGCTCGCGCAGCACCGAGGTGGGGCGGATGGCCTCGTGGGCGTCCTGGCTCTGGCTCTTGTTGCGGTAGGCCGGCGGCTTGGCCGGCAGGCTCTCGGCGCCATAGCGCTCGGCGATGAAGCGGGCGGCCTCGGCCTGCGCCTCCTCGGCCACGCGCACGCTGTCGGTGCGCATGTAGGTGATCAGGCCCACCGCGCCCTCCTCGCCCAGCTCCAGGCCCTCATAGAGCTGCTGGGCCACCAGCATGGTCTTCTTGGCCGAGTAGTGCAGCTTGCGCGAGGCCTCCTGCTGCAGCTTGCTGGTGATGAAGGGCGGGGTGGGGTTGCGCTTCTGCTCCTTGCGGTTAAGCCCCGACACCCGCCAGGAGAGGGCCGGCAGCTCCAAGGCCAGGCCCTGGGCCAGCTCGGCGCCCACCTCTTCCAGCTTCTGGCCGGCCACGCTGTAGAGGTGGGCCTTGAAGCGGCCCTTGGCGGCCTGAAGCTCCACCTCCAGCTTCCAGAACTCATGCGGCACAAAGAGGCCGATCTCGCGCTCGCGGTCCACCAAGATCTTCACGGTGACCGACTGCACCCGGCCGGCGGAGAGGCCGCGCCGCACCTTCTTCCAGAGCAGGGGCGAGAGGCTGTAGCCCACCAGCCGGTCCAGCACCCGGCGCGCCTGCTGGGCGTTGACCAGGTTCATGTCGATGTCGCGCGGCGTGCGCACGGCCTCTTGGATGGCCTTGCTGGTGATCTCATGGAACAGGATGCGGTGCACCTCGTTCTTGGCGTTCTTGAGCTCCAGCCCCAGGTGCCAGCCGATGGCCTCGCCCTCGCGGTCCGGGTCGGTGGCCAGGTAGATGTGCTTGGCGCCCTTGGCCGCGGCCTTGATCTCCTTGAGCAGCTTGCTGCGCGTGCGGATGGTGATGTAGTGCGGCTCAAAGTCCTTGGCGATGTCGACCCCCAGCTTGCTCTTGGGCAGGTCCTTGACATGGCCCATGCTGGCCTTGACCGTGTACTCAGGGCCCAGGAACTTGTTGATGGTCTTGGCCTTGGCGGGGGACTCCACGATGACGAGATGCTTGGCCATTCATTCCTCGCAGGGATTTGGGGTCAGAGGGCTTCGAACTGCTTGCCGGGCAGCTGGCGCGCCGCGCCCTTCAGCTCCAGCAGGGTGAGGGTGGCGGCCAGCGGGCCGGCAGCCAGGCCGGAGCGCGCGGCCAGGGCCTCAAAGCCGGCGCGGCCCGATTCCCTCAGCAGGGCGTGCAGCGCGGCCTCATCGCCCTTGAGGTCGTTGCGCGGCGGCATCGCCGCCGGCTCCTCCGCCTCTGGCGCGGCCGGCGCCGCGGGCCTTGGGTTCGCCAGCTCCACCAGGATGTCCTCCACCGTGCGCACCAGCTTGGCCCCGCCCTGCTGGATGAGCCTGAGCGGCCCGGCGCTCATGGGCGAATCCACCGCCCCCGGGATGGCGAAGACCTCTCGCCCCTGCTCCAGGGCGTGGTCGGCGGTGATGAGGGACCCGGAATCCTCCTCGCCCTCCACCACCACCACGCCCAGCGACAGGCCGCTGATGGTGGCATTGCGCAGGGGAAAGCGGAACCGCTCGGGCTGGGCGTCCAGGTGGTACTGGCTGACCACCGCCCCGCCGCCCTGGGCGATGCGCCGCGCCAAGGCGGTGTTCTCCTCGGGATAGACCATGCCGAGCCCGGTGCCCAGCACGGCCAGCGTGCGGCCGCCGGCCTCCAGCGCCGCCTGGTGGCTGCAGGTGTCGATGCCGCGGGCCAGGCCCGAGACCACGGTGACGCCCCGGCTGGCCAGGCCCTGGGCCAGGGCCGCGGCCTGGCGCTTGCCATACTCGGTGGGCTGGCGGGTGCCCACCAGGGCCACCGCTTGCCGGTCCGCCGGCAGGATGTCCCCCCGCCAGTACAGCAGGGGCGGCGGGTCGTAGATGCTCAAGAGGGCCGCGGGGTAGCTGGGGTCGCGGAAGCTGGCCAGCCGCACCCCGGCCTTGGCGCAGCGCTCCAGCTCGCGGGCCGCGTCAAAGGCGCGGGCCTGGGCCTGGCTCTCGGCGCAGCGCTCGGGCGAGAGGCGCTCGGCCACCCGGCTCCAGTGCTTGGCCGGGGCGGCCAGGGCCGCCTCTGGGCTGCCGTAGGCCCTGAGCAGGCGGTGGAAGCGGCGGGGGCCTATCTCGGGCGCGGCATTCAGCTTGACCCAGGCCTCCAGGCTCATTTGAGCCCCAGCAGCAGCTCTCCGCCGTCGGCCACGCGGCTGGCCACGCCGCCCTCGGCGCCGTCCACCCGCACGCTCAGGCGGCCCTCATCCAAGCCGTGGGCATCCAGCCCCAGGCGGGCCAGCAGCTCGCCCACGCTCACACCCGCGCTGTCCGGGTCTTCGCAGGCCAGGTCGGCGCCGTCGATGACGAACTCATCCTCGCCGCAGGGCCGGCGATTGAGGGTGACTTTGTGCGCCGCGCGCGGCACCAGCATGTCCCGGCCGTTGATGCGGATGCGAAGCGGCCCCTCGGCCGCGGCTGGCAGCAGGTCGCGCAGGCGCTGGTTGCGGGGCTTGGCAGGGTCAAAGGACACCTGGTCGCCGGCTTGCGCCCTGGCATCCAGGCTTGCCGGCGCGCCATTCAGCTCCAAGGTGTAGCTGGCCTGCTCCAAGAGCCTGGGCTGGCCATTGACGGTCACCGCCACCTGGCGCGAGGCCAGGCCGGCCAGGTCCACGCCCAGGCTGGCCAGCACCCCGGCCAGGCTGGCGTCCAGGCGGGCCTCCAGCCGGGCATTGTCCGGCACCGCGTCCGCCAGGCCGCAGGGGATCCCATTCAGGGTGGGCTTGGGCTCCAAGGCGACCTCGCGGCCGTTGACGCGGATGCGCATGGGCCCCGCGCCGGCCAGGGAGAGGGCCTGGGCCACATCCAGGGCCGCGTCCGCGCCGGGCGCGCCCGGGCTGAATTCTATGCTGTCGCCCTCCTGGACCAGCTCGCCAAAGCCGGCGGCGCGGCCATTGAGCCGCGCCTGGGCCGGGCCGCCCAGGCCGCCCTTCACCGACAAGGGCTGGCCATTGGCCCACACCGTCAGGCCCAATCCGGGCCGGCCCGCGAAGTGCCGCACATCCGCGCCCGCGGCCACCAGGGCATCGAAGACCGTGGGCTTGGCGCCCAGGTCCAGCAGGGACACCGGCTCGCCCTGCACCTGCAGGCGCAAGAAGGGCAGGCCGCGGCCCTCGCAGGCCGAGAGCGCGATGCCCAGCGGGGTCACCGCCCAGGCCGAGCGGGCCAGCTCAGGCGGCAGGCTCAAGAAGAAGCTCTGCAGGTTGGGCAGGCGCTGGCCCACGCGCGAGGCGGGCAGGCCCAGGCCCTCGGCGATGGAGCGCGCCAGGCCCGGGGTGGCGCTGCCGCCGCCCACCAGCAGCACGGCCTGGGGCGGGTCGCCCTGGTTGCGCTCCAAGATGCCGCCGCAGACCGCGCGGGCGATGTCCGCCACCGGGGGCAGGATGGCCTGCAGGGCCTCGGCCACGGGGATGCGCCGCTCCTGGCCGAAGAGGTCGCGCACCAGGGCCTCGCCTGGCTGGCCCAGCTGGCGCTTGAGCAGCTCCGCCTGCTCGAAATCGAGCACAAAGGCGTCCACCAGGCTCTCGGTCACCTCGTCGCCGGCCAGCGGCGCCATGAAGAAGGCGCTCACCTGGCCATGGCGCGTGATGGCCACGTCCGAGGTGCCGGCGCCCACGTCCACCAGCGCCAGGTTCAAGCGGCGCAGGTCAGGCGGGATGGCCAGGTGCAGGGCCGCGATGGGCTCCAGGGTGAGGCTCTGCATGCCAAGGCCCGCGGCGCGCAGGGCCTG
>CAYXCT010000089.1:0-8589 GCA_964463435.1 uncultured bacterium
GGCCCCTACCTGCTGTATGCCGCGGTGCGCATCAAGAGCGTGCTGCGCAAGGCCAGGGAGCAGGGCCTGGAGCCCGGGGCGGTGCTTGAGCCCGGCGAGCGCGAGGAGGCGCTGGCCCTGCTGCTGCTCAAGTACCCGGAGGCCCTGCGCGCGGCCTATGCCCAGCGCGCGCCCAGCCACCTCTGCGAGCATCTGTTTCAGCTCTCGCAGGCCTTCAGCAGCTTCTACCAGCAGTGCCACATATTGCATGAGCAGGACCCTGCCCTGCGCGCCAGCTGGCTGGCCCTGGCCAGCTTGGCGCTCAAGCAGCTGGAGCATGGGCTGGCCCTGCTGGGCATAGAGACGCCGGAGCGGATGTGAGTGATTCCAGGGATGAGATAATGAGTTTACTAAGCCAAGCCAAAATCTTAGCGATACGATACAAGGCGCTTACAGGGAAGCCTTTAGGGATTACAGGCGAAGTCGCAGAATTTGAGGCCGCGCGTTTGCTTCCCACATTGAAACTCGCTGAGGCACGTGAACCAGGTTTTGACGCCACTGAGGTTCGTGGCGATAAGATGTGGAAGTTGCAGATCAAAGGGCGTTGTCTTCCGGAACATGTCACGCCTGGGCAAAGATTGGGGGCGATTGACCGGAATAAGGAATGGGATGCGGTGCTTATGGTTCTGATGAATTTTAATTTTGAAACTCTTGAGATTTGGGAAGCTTCCAGAGCAAAGGTGCTGGAGGCGCTTGGCGAACCTGGTTCCAAATCCAGGAATGAACGCGGGGCAATGGGAGTTAGCAAGTTTAAGCAAATTGGCAAAAAACGCTGGCCAAAATTGGCATAAGTGAGGCATGAGTGGTGCTGATTCAGGCTAATTGTTCCGCCCATGGTTTTCAGGTAATATATAGCCATCATGAATTCTGTTACCCCACAACCTAACCCTGCGCTTATCGCCTGGTCTTTCCGGGAGAGCGGCTATGCTATTGCCAAGATTGCCACGCGCCTAGGGGTGAAGCCAGCGAAGGTTGAGGCTTGGGTAAAGGGTGAATTGCACCCCAGCTTGGGGCAGTTGGAGCGTTTGGCCAAATTCCTACACCGGCCTTTGAGCTTGTTCTTCCAGGAGCAGGCTCCCAATCTGGCTCCCCTGGCTGCAGAATATCGCCGCTTGCCGGGGGTGGAAGCGGGGAAGGAATCTCCGGAATTGAGGCTGGCGCTGCGGCAGATGCTCGCTCGACGTGAGAATGCGTTGGCACTTTACCAGGAGCTGGATATCCCGGTGGATGGCTTTGATCTGCGCGCGCGGCTGGATGAGGATGCAAGGGTGGTGGGCCAGCGCTTGCGCAAGGCTCTGGGGATGGGCCTGGAACGGCAATTGGGCTGGAAAGACGCCTATCAGGCTTGGAATGGCTGGCGCGGGGCTGCAGAAGGCGCGGGCGTCTTGGTCTTTCAGTTCAGCAAGGTGCCCTTGGAAGAGACGAGAGGTTTGACCTTGCTTAAGGTGCCTTTACCAGTGGCGGCGGTTAATTCAGCGGAGTATGCCGAATCCCGTTCCTTCACTTTGTTGCATGAATTGGTGCATTTGATGTTGGCGTTAGATGGCCAAGAAGCATCGGCAGCCGAAGAGAAACGGACTCATAAGCAGTGGGACATGGTGGAAGGCTTTGTCGAAGTCGCGGCCAGCCATGCTTTGATTCCTGAAGATGCGCTTGGGCAACAGGTGAAGGCCTTGAATTCGGGCAGGGGTAGCTGGGATTTGGAGAAGATACGAGGTTTGGCACGCCGCTTTAAGGTCACGCCATTGGCAACCGCGACTCGGCTGCGCGAGAGCGGCTATATGACATGGAAAGCTTATCAGGCCTGGAAAGAGGACTGGCAGGTTTGGGTGAAAACGCATCCAAAAATGAAAAAGGGCTTTGCCAGGCCGGTGGATAAGGCCGTGGGCCGTACCGGACGGCCTTTCGCCCAATTGGTTCTTGAGGCCCTTGAGCGCAACAGCATCACAGCTGTGGATGCCTCACGTTATTTGGATTTGAAGTATAAGCATTTTGACGCGCTTCGCGACCGCTTAGTGCAAGGCGGCGGGGAGCTGGCCCATGCCTGACATTTATGCCGTGGATACTAGCTCCTTCATGGATTGGCAGGATCGCTACTACCCGTTGGATGTGTTTGTGAGCGCGGGTGGGAAATTGGAGGCTTTGATTCAGCAGGCCCGTTTCCTAGCTCCTAAGATGGTGCTTGAAGAATTGGATGTCGTGGGTTCGTCAAATTTGAACGCCTGGGCCAAGAAACATGCCTCGGTTTTTATCCCCAATGTAATGGTGTTGGCCGAAACGCTTGCCATTCAAAGCCAGTTTCCAGGGCTGCGCGACCCTAAGGCGCAGTATGATGAAGCCGATGCTTATGTCATTGCCCTCGCCAAGGTCAAGCAAGGCATCGTCGTTACTCAAGAAACGCCTGCTGCGGAAAAGCGCAAACCTGTGAGAAGCCATTATATCCCCGATGTATGCCGGGAACTCGGCATCCCCTGCGTTAGCCTCTTGGGCCTTATGAGGCGTGAAAGTTGGAAGATTTAGAGGTGGACGAAAGCCACCAATGCTTTGAATGTTGAAATGGGAAAATTCCCCTGGGTCCCGGTTGCGGAGGCGTCCATGGGTCGCAGGCGCTTGAGCGGCAGAGAAAAGGCATCCCCCATCCTGGGGATGCCTTTTCTTGCCTTGGCCGCCCTGCTGCTGGCCTGGTCCTTGCCCGCGCAGGCCGCGCCAGCGCCCGCCACAGGCCGCGCCAGCCTGACCGTGGCCTGCGATGACGACTACCCGCCCTACATCTTCCGAACCCCGCAGGGCAGGCTGCAAGGCTACTTGCCGGACTATTGGCGGCTCTGGTCGGCCCGCACCGGGGTGGCGGTGCTGTTCAAGGCTGAGGATTGGGGCCAAGCCCTGCATCGCATGAAGGCCGGGGGGGCTGAGGTCTTGGACACGGTCTTCATCACCCCGGACCGCCAGGCCTGGCTGGACTTCTCGCCGCCCTACGCCGACATCCCGGTGCCGGTCTACGTGCACAAGGACATCGCCGGCATTGTGAGCCCGGCATCGCTGCGCGGCTTCCGCGTGGCCGCCAAGCAAGGGGACGCCTGCGTGGAGCGGCTGCGGGGCCTGGGCGTGGAGAGCCTGGCGCTCTACCCCTCCTATGAGGCGGTCATCGCCGCGGCGGTCTCGGGCACGGTCAAGATCTTCTGCGTGGACGCCCCGCCGGCCGACTACCTGCTCTACAAGGCGGGCATCCACCAGGACTTCCGCAAGACCTTCAGCTTGGGCCAGGGCCAGCTGCACCGGGCCGTGCGCAAGGGGGATGCCGCCACCCTGGCCCTGCTGGCCCAGGGGGATGCCGCCATTGGCGCGGCGGCCAAGGCAGGCCTGGCGGAGCGCTGGCTGGCGCCCCAGGCCGGCCGCTGGGACCGCCTGGTGCGCCTGCTGGGCATCGTGGGCCTGGCGGGCTGCTGCCTGGCCGCCCTGCTGCTGGGCCTGGTGTGGCAGCTCAGGCGCCAAGTGCGGCAGAGCACCCGCCAGCTGGACAGGGAGCGCGCCCTGCTGAGCACCCTGGTGAAGACCATCCCGGACCTGGTCTGGCTGAAGGACACCCGCGGGGTCTACATCATCTGCAACAAGGCCTTTGAGCGCTTCACAGGCGTCAGGGAAGCGGACATCATCGGCCGCACGGACACCGCCATCGTCAGCCCAGAGCAGGCGGGCATCTTCCGGGAGCAGGACCTTGCCACCCTCCAGGCTCCGGGCCCCATTGTCACTGAAGAATGGATCACCTTTGCCGAGAATGGCCGCCGCGCGCTGACCGAGACCATCAAGACGGCCATGCAGGATGGCCAAGGCCGGGTCATCGGGGTGCTGGGCATCGCGCGCGACATCACCAAGAACCGGCAGATGGAGGAGCAGCTGCGCCAGTCGCAGAAGATGGAATCCATCGGGCGCCTGGCGGGCGGGGTGGCCCATGACTTCAACAACATGCTGGGGGTCATCCTGGGCAATGCTGAGCTGGCCCGCCAGCAGGCTGGCCTTTCCCAGGCCGTGGATGAGAGCCTGCAGGAGATCATCAAGGCCTCCCAGCATTCCATCCAGCTCACCCGCCAGATGCTGGCCTTCGCCCGCAAGCAGCAGTCGCATCCCAAGGTGCTGGACTTGAATTCAGCCGTGGATGCCATGTTCCGCATGCTGCACCGGGTGGTGAGCGAGGGCATCAGCCTGCAATGGGAGCCGGGCCAGGGCCTGTGGCCCGTGCTGGCCGACCCGGTGCAGATGGACCAGGTGCTGGCCAACTTGGTGATCAACGCCCGCGATGCGGTGGACAGCCAGGGCGGCCGCATTATCATCAGCACCGCCAACATCAGCATCGATGCCGAGCACAACAAGAGCCTGCCCATGCTGGCGCCCGGGGACTGGGTGCGGCTGGCGGTGGAGGACAACGGGAGCGGCATGCCGCCTGAGGTGCAGGCGCATCTCTTCGAGCCCTTCTTCACCACCAAGCAGGTGGGCCAGGGCACGGGCCTGGGACTGGCCATGGTCTACGGCATCGTGAAGCAGAACGGGGGCGCCATCGCGGTGGAGAGCGCGCCCGGGGCTGGCAGCCGCTTCACGGCCTACCTTCCGCGCGCCAAGCAGGGCGCAGCCTCGGAAAGCCCTGCGGTGCTGGCGGGCGGCCAGCGCGGGGCGGGCGAGCTGGTCTATCTGGTGGAGGATGAGCCGGCATTGCTCAGCGTGGTGCGCCAGATGCTGCTCAACCTGGGGTACCAGGCGCGCTCGGCCCCCAGCCCGCTGGAAGCGGAGCGGGATTTCCCGGCCAGCGGGGATGTGCGGCTGCTGCTCACGGACATGCGCATGCCCGGCATGGGCGGGGTGGAGCTGGCGTCCCGGCTGCGCCAGGCGCGGCCGGGCTTGAAGTGCCTCTTCATGTCGGGCTATGCCCCTGAGGACCCGGGCCTGCCCGGCACCGCGCTCTTGAGCAAGCCCTTCACCCAGCAGGAGCTGGGCGACAAGCTGAGGGAGCTGCTGGACAGGGATTGAGCCTAAAATGGGGCATTCAAGGGGAGGGCCTGTGAGGAGCGTATTCGAGGAGACCAGAGCGCCGGAAGGGAAGCCGGTGGATTTGAAGAAATGGCCGACGCGGCTGAAGCCCCTGGCCAAGGGCAAGCAGCGCTATCAGGAGCTGCTTGCCATGGATGTCAGCCGCTTGAGCGAGCTGCAGAGGGTGCTCTACGCCTCGGGCCGCCATGCCCTGCTGCTCATCTTTCAGGGCATGGACGCCAGCGGCAAGGACGGCGCCATCCGGCATGTCATGTCCGGGGTCAACCCGCAGGGCTGCCAGGTCACCAGCTTCAAGGAGCCCAGCGCCGAGGAGCTCAGGCACGACTTCCTCTGGCGCACCAGCAAGCGTCTGCCCGAGCGTGGGCAGATCGGCATCTTCAACCGCTCCTATTATGAGGAAGTGCTCATCGCCCGGGTGCACCCCGAGGTTCTGCAGGGTCAGCATCTGCCGCCGGAAACCATGGCAGGGAAAGGGCTATGGGAGGGCCGCTATCGCTCCATCACCGACTTGGAGAGCCACCTCTACCGCAACGGCACGCGCATCCTCAAATTCTTTCTCCATTTATCCAAGGATGAGCAGAAGCGGCGCTTCCTTTTGCGCTTGGATGACAAGGCCAAGAATTGGAAGCTGAGCCCGGCGGACATCAAAGAGCGCGGCTTTTGGAAGCAGTATCGCAAGGCCTACGAGCACTGCCTGGCCGCCACCAGCACCCGGCACGCGCCCTGGTTCGTGGTGCCCGCCGATGGCAAGGAAGACGCCCGGCTCATCATCTCGGGGCTCATCATCCAGGCCTTGGAGGGCATCAAGATGGGCTACCCCGTGGCCGATGCCAGCCAGCGCAAGGCCCTCAAGGCCATGCGCAAGGAGCTGTGAAGGGATGAATGAAAACAAAGAGGCCCAGCCGAAAGGCTGGGCCTCTTTGTTTGGGCCCTTTTTGGGCATGGCGGCGCGCTCTGCCAGGTCGCTTCAAGCTACTTCTTGAGGTCGTCCTTGACGTCCTGGGCCGTGTCCTTGGTGTCCTGCTTGAGGTCCTTGGCCGCGTCTTTGGTGTTTTGCACCGCCTGGTCGATCTTTTCTCCAGCTTTCTCTGCTGTATCCTTTTTGCAAGAAGCTGTGGCGCTGATCAGCCCCAGGCCGATCAAGGCTGCTAGCAGGATCTTTGCCGTTTTTTCCATGATGCCCCCAAAAGTACTGAAATTGAGAGAGTCGGGAAGGCCGTAAGCGGCATTTCCCGGAGCTCCACCGCGAATCACCTTTAAAATCTCCGTTACCTCAAAGGCTGGCTAGGCCCCATTTATTCCCTGATTTCGCGTGGTTCCATTAAAACTGCATGACGGAATAAACCTCTGCCTGCTTGCATTCAGCTATGAGCCCCTGGCAAGGCCTTTTGCCTTGCCTTTAAGCCGGTTTTCCAGCAATAAAACCTTTTGAAGGAGCCTAAACCTATGGAAAACAAGAGAAGCCCCATGAAGCTGCTGCTCGCCGCCGCGGCGCTGTCCATGGCAATGGGCGCTGTTCAGCTCAAAGCCAATTCTGTCTCCCAAAGCTTGGATAAGAACTATGGGGAATTGAAGCATGCCCTGGGCTGGGACACGGTGAATCTCCAGACAGTGGAGAAGGATTCCCAAGGCCGCCCCACTCTTGAGCGCGATTCCAACGCCGCGAACAAGGTGGAGCGCAAGACCAGCTATTTCAGCGATGGGAAGCTGAAGACCCAGTGGGTGACCGTGATTTCCAAGTCCAAAGAATTGGCCCTCACGGACATCAAAAAGGAATGGAACCAGAAGGGTGACCTGGAGCACAGCTTTGTCCAGGACAACGCCTACAGCCGCAAAGGGAAGCAGAGCAAGGGGCAGATTGATGAGGAGAACTACACGGGCAAGCAGCTGGCCCAGGAGATCCGGAAGGTCTATGCGCCCAAGGAGGGCAGCTGGAAGACCGTCCACATGGTGACCATCAGCTATTATGAGGATGGGGCCATCAAGCAGAAGCTCACGGAAAAGCCCGAGTCCGGCGAAAAGGAGCGGGAGACTTGGTCCGTGGACAAGTCCGTCTCCGGGGAGCGCGAAAAGACCATCCAGAAATGGAATGCCGCCAACTCGAGCTGGGAATAGGGCTGGAGGATCAGCGCCCGGCCTTTGGGGAGCATGCCTTGGATGACCGGCAACAGGGTTGCTGAGCGAAGCCCGGGGAAAGCCTCCCCGGGCTTCGCTTTTTGAAGATCAGCATTGAGGTGGCAAACGAGAATCGTGGCTAGATCAGGGCGCTGGGACGCCTCCTTTGAAGAGGCGCCGGAAGGCGCCATCCGTGAAGAGATCTTCTCCGTGGAGCGGCTGGAGAGCTATGCCCAGACCTTGGCGCTGGAGCATCTTCACGGCACATCCATCCGCGCTGGGCGCGGGCTGGCCTCCCGTGTCATGGAGAACGCGCGCGTCCTGGCCCGCTGCTATCGCGAGCTCAGCGCCGTTGTGGCTTTGGGGCGCTCGGTGCCCCCTGCCGCCAAGTGGCTGCTCGACAACTTTCATCTGGTCGCGGGCCAGGGAAAGGCCATCAAGGGCGAGCTGCCCTATGGCTATTACCGGGAGCTCCCCAAGCTGGGGCGCGGCGAGCTCAAGGGCTATGCCCGCATCTACGGATTGGCGTGGAATTGGGTGGCCCATTGCGACAGCCATTTTGATTCAGAGACGCTGCGCCGCTTCATCGAGGCTTATCAGCGGACTCAGCCCTTGAGCATCGGGGAGCTCTGGGCCCTGTCCATCACCCTGCGCATCGTGCTGCTGGAGAACCTGCGCCGCCAAGCCGTGCATGTGGTCACCAACCTCAGGGCCACGCGCCGGGCTGACCGCCTCGCGGACCTGCTCTTGGGCTTGGGCTCCGGGGCGGTGCTTGACCCCGCGCGGGTGATCCGGCGCTTCAAGGGGCAGGCATTCCCGCTGGCATTCGAGGCGCGCCTATTCAAGCGCCTCAAGGATCAGGACCTGGCGGTGGCGCCCGTGCTCGAATGGCAGGCTGAGCGGCTTGGCCGGCAAAGGACCACGGCCATCGCCCTGGCTCGCGAGGAGCATCAGGAGCAGCTGACCCGCGATGCCACCTGCGCCAATGTCATCACCAGCCTGCGCGACATCGCCTTCTTCGACTGGCCCTCCTTTGTCGAGAAGCTCAGCCTCGTGGACGGGGTCTTTCAAGGCGCCTTTGACTTTCAGGGCCTCAACTTTGTCACCCGAGACCGCTACCGCCACGCGGTGGAGGACTTGGCTCGCGGCAGCCGCTACAGCCAGTTGGAGATCGCCCGCTTTGTGGCCAAAAACATCCTGACGGCCCGCGCTGAGGGGGAGCCTGCGGACAGCCCTTTGACGGACGCGGGGGATTATCTCATCGGCCCGGGCAGGCTGGTTCTCGAGCGCCAGATCAAGTATGCCCCTCCGCTGGGCTTGAAGGCTCTTCGCGGCGCCACAGCTTTGGGCGCCCCGCTTTATCTGGGCGCGTTGGGCCTGTTCACCGTTTTGGGC
>CAYXCT010000090.1:0-8502 GCA_964463435.1 uncultured bacterium
CCGGCTTGCAGGTCAAGGGCAAGCCGCATCCCTTTGTGGGCCGCGGCGGCCTCAAGCTGGAGGCCGCGCTGGACGCCTTTGGCATCCGCGTGCAGGGCCTGGCCTGCCTGGACATCGGCGCCAGCACGGGCGGCTTCACCGACTGCCTGCTCCAGCGCGGCGCCAGCCATGTGTGGGCCGTGGACACCGGCCATGGCCAGCTCGACCCGGCCCTGCGCGTTGACCCCCGGGTGTCGGTGATGGAGCGCTTCAACGCCCGCGACCTCGCTCTCCCCTTGCTCGGCCGGCGGGCCCAGTTCTTGTGCATGGATGTCAGCTTCACCAGCGCCGCCCGGCTGCTGCCGGCCCTGGCCGGCCTGCTGGAGCCGCTCTCGCGGGCCGTGGTGCTGGTCAAGCCCCAGTTCGAGCTGCCGCGGCGCCTGGTGCCCCCGGGAGGCGTGGTGCTGGACCCCGCGCTCAGGCGCCAGGCCCTGGACAAGGTGGCGCTGGCCGCCAGCCAGGCCGGCTTTGAGGCGCTGGGCAGCATGGACAGCCCGCTGGCCGGGGCGGCCGGGAACCTGGAGCTGCTATTAAATCTTCAGCGAAGGGCCATCAACTATTGACATGCATGGTCATTCGGATATAATCCGCACCAAGACGGGCCATTGCGGCCCGCGCCATCAAAACAGGGGGTTGATGAATAAGGGAGGGCCAGACCAAAATTGAAGAGCCTCGGCACACACATCCTGGTTGAGATGTATGACTGCGACAAGCGCAAGCTGAACAACCACGCACGCGTGCAGGAGATGATGGAGACCGCCGCCAAGGCCGCCAAGGCGACCGTGGTGACCAGCGAGTTCCATCAGTTCAATCCCTACGGCGTCAGCGGGGCCGTCATCATCGCCGAGAGCCACCTCACCATCCACACCTGGCCTGAATACGGCTACGCCGCCGTGGACGTCTTCACCTGCGGCGATGAGATCGACCCCTGGGTCTGCGTGCGCCACCTCATCTCTGAGCTCAAGCCCAAGAGCCACCAGGCCATGGAGCTGAAGCGCGGCACGCTGGGCCTCCCCAGCAAGATGCTCAAGCACAAGCCGGACGCGGCCGTCCAGGCCTGAGGCTGGGCAGAGCAACCCCAGAATGCGGAAGCCCTCGCGGCTTCCGCATTTCTTTTGGAGCGGCGAGGGATGGCCACCAAGAAAAGGCGCTGGTACACCGAGTACTTCTCGCCCTACAGCGCGCTGATGCACGGCATCGACAAGTGGCTGCTCTCCGAGGTCACGCCCTACCAGCACCTGGAGCTGGTGATGACCCACGACTTCGGCAAGTCGCTGTTCCTGGACGGCAAGCTGCAGTCCTCGCAGGCGGACGAGTTCATCTATCACGACATCCTGGTGCACCCGGCCCTGGTGCTGCACCCCGAGCCCAAGAGCGTCTGCATCATCGGGGGCGGGGAGGGGGCCACCCTGCGCGAGGCCCTCAAGCACAGCACGGTGCAGCGGGCGGTGATGATCGACATCGATCAGCGGGTGATCGACATCGCCAAGGATTTCTTGCCGGAATGGCACCAGGGCAGCTTTGAGGACAAGCGGGCGCAAGTGCTGGCCATGGACGGCCGGCGCTACCTGGAGGAGAGCCAGCAGCAGTTCGACTGCATCATCATCGACATCTCCGAGCCGGTGGAGGAAGGGCCGGCCTACAAGCTCTTCACCCGCCAGTTCTACCA
The DNA here is from genome assembly GCA_964463435.1 of uncultured bacterium. Taxonomy (GTDB): domain Bacteria; phylum Oederibacteriota; class JAJYGY01; order JAJYGY01; family JAJYGY01; genus CAYXCT01. Next base: position 1,709 of record CAYXCT010000090.1, read on the forward strand.
GCTGGTCAGCCAGCGCCTGGCCAAGGACGGCACCATCTGCCTGCAGGCGGGCTCGGCCAGCCCCAAGGACCACCTCTGCTTCGCCTCGGTGCTGCAGACCTTGCGCACCGTCTTCCCGGTGGTGACGCCCATGGCCGCCTCCATCCCCAGCTTCACGCTGCCCTGGGGCTTCTGCCTGGCCAGCAAGGGCCCCGACCCCAGGGCGCTGGCCGCGGGGGAGGTGGACCGGCGCCTGGCGGCCCGCGGCGTGCCGCCGCTGGGCTTCTATGACGGCGAGTGCCATGAGAGCCTGATGCGCCTGCCCCGCTACCTGCGGCAGGCTTTGGCCGCCCCGGCCCAGATCATTGAGGATGACAAACCGCTCTTCACGTTCACCGTGCAGGGCAACAACTGACAGGCCCAATCATGGACGACAAGCCCCCAGGCGGCCCGCCAGCCGAGCCCGCCAAAGCCCCCCTCGACCAGAGCCGCACCCCCTTGCTGGAGGCGGTGGTCAACTACGCCAAGGACCGGCGGGTCTCCTTCCACACGCCCGGGCACAAGCACGGCTACGCCATGCCGGAATCCTTCCGCAAGTTCGCGGGGGAGCGCATCTTCGACATGGACCTGACCCTGCTGGAGGAGCTGGACAGCCTGCATGACCCCACCGGGGTCATCAAGGAGGCCCAGGCCCTGGCCGCCGCCGCCTATGGGGCGGATGCCAGCTTCTTCCTGCTCAACGGCACCTCGGGCGGCAACCACATCCAGATCCTCTCCACCTGCTACCCCGGCGACAAGATCATCGTGCCGCGCAATTGCCACAAGTCGGTGCTCTCCGGCATCATCCAGGCCGGCTGCCTGCCGGTCTTCGTGCAGCCCGAGATCGACCCCGACCTGGCCATCTTCGCCAATGTCACCAACGAGCAGATCAAGAAGGCCCTGGCCGAGCATCCGTCGGCCCGCGCGGTGCTGGTGACCCACCCCACCTACAACGGCATCGCCACCGACATCGCCGAGCTGGCCCGCATCGTCCATGCCGAGAAGAAGCTGCTGCTGGTGGATGAGGCCCATGGGCCCCACCTCAAGTTCCATGAGGATTTCCCGCTCTCGGCCATGGAGGCGGGCGCCGACATGTGCGTGGAGAGCATGCACAAGATCGTCTCCGGCATGACCCAGGCCAGCATCCTGCACGCCCGCAGGCAGCGGGTGGACCTGCCCCGCCTGCGCCGCGTCTTCCAGCTGCTCACCACCACCAGCCCCAGCTACATCCTGATGGCCTCGCTGGACGTGGCCCGCATGCAGATGGCCACCGAGGGCCGCGCGATCCTGCAGCGCACGCTGGAGCTGGCCCGCCTCTGCCGCCAGAGCGTCAACCAGATCAGGGGCTTCTCCTGCTTCGGCCATGAGGTGGTGGGCCGCCCCGGCTTCTTCGACCTGGATGAGACCAAGGTGACGGTGGCGGTGGCCGAGAGCGGCCTCACCGGCTACGAGGTGGCCAGCCTGCTCAACCGCGAGCACAAGGTGCAGGTGGAATACGCCGACCTCTTCAGCATCCTGCTGCTGCTTTCCATCGGCAACACCGACAAGGACGTGCGCCGGCTGCTGGCCGGCCTGCAGGACATCAGCGACCACCATGCCTCCCACCAGCCGGTGGCCTCCAAGAAGAAGCTCCGCTTGCCCAGCTTCATCCCCGAGCCGGTGCTCACCCCCCGCGACGCCTTCTTCGCGCCCACCCTCAAGGTGCCCTTCAAGGAGGCGGTGGGCCGCATCTCGGCCGAGATCGTCTCGCCCTACCCCCCCGGCATCCCCATCATCGTGCCGGGCGAGAAGGTGACCCGCGAGATGGTGGATTACCTGGTGGAGATGCACGCCGTGGGCGCCCGCATCAATGGCCAGGATGACCCCACCCTGCGCACCATCAAGGTGGTGGATGAGGCCCGCTATGGGGGGGGCCGGCGGGACCCGGATCCCGGCCGCCTGCTCGACTTCGTGAAGGGCGGGGAAATGAGGCCCTGATTTTTCGCCCAAGAGTGGTTGACACCCTTGGGCGGATACATTATATATGCCCAACTTTTCCTGCTGCTCGGAGGAGCTGATGCCGCGCAAGAAGAAGCCGGTGGGCGAAGATGAGGATGCCGCCTTGGAAGGCGAAGAGCGCACCACGGAAGAAGAGATGGAGGAATTCGGCTACCACGAAGAGGATGAGGAAGCCGAGGACGAGCTCGACCTGGAGGATGATGGCTTCTCGGAAGACGAGGAGGACTGGGACGAGGAAGACGAGGACTTCTCCGAGGATGACGATGAAGAAGACGCCGAAGATGACGAAGGGGACGACGAAGACGAAGACGATGAAGACGGCGATCTCGAAGACGACGAAGAAGGCCTCATCGAAGATGACGATGACGATGAAGAGGACGACGAAGGCGATGAAGACGAAGCCTGACAAGGCCGCGGGCTTCAAGAAGAAGGAGATGGCCCCCTTCCGGGAGACGCTGGAGGGGATGAAGCTTGAGCTCTTGCGCGGCGTCAAGACCAATGACGGCATGGGCAAGGAGAACAACCCCGACGAGGTCAAGGACCTTGCCGACCTGGCTTCGGACAGCTATGACCGTGAGCTGGCCTTCGGCCTCTCAGAGACCGAGCGGGCCCGCCTGGCGCAGGTGGAGAAGGCCCTGGACGCCATTGACGACGGGACCTACGGCCTGTGCGGCTCCTGCGGCCGGTCCATCGCCGCGGCGCGCCTGAAGGCCCTGCCCTTCGCGCGCCTGTGCATCGAATGCAAGAACAGTGAAGAGCGCGGCGGGCGCTGAAGCCCGCATCAAGACCCCCGCGGGGCGGCCTGGATGGGCCGCCCCCTTTTTGTGCCAGGAGACCCGCTGATGAGCGCCAAGACCCCCAAGCCCGCAGTGCTGATGATCCTTGACGGCTATGGCTACAACCCCCGCGAAGAGGGCAATGCCGTGCTGGCCGCCAAGACCCCCAACCTCGACCGCTACCTCACCCAGTATCCTTCCACCTTTTTGGCGGCCTCGGGCGAGTTCGTGGGCCTGCCCACCGGGCAGATGGGCAACAGCGAGGTGGGCCATCAGAACCTGGGCGCCGGCCGCATCGTCTACCAGGAGCTGACGCGGGTGAGCAAGGCCATCAAGGAGGGCGTGTTCTTCAGCAACCCTGAGCTGATCAAGGCGGTGCAGGCGGCCAAGGCCTCGGGCGGCAGCCTGCACCTGATGGGCCTGCTCTCGGACGGCGGCGTGCACTCGCACCAGGAGCACCTGGAGGCCCTGCTCAAGCTGGCCAAGGACCAGGGGCTGCCCGCCGGCCGCGTGCTGGTGCATGCTTTGCTGGACGGCCGCGACACGCCGCCGCAGAGCGGGCTGGGCTTCGTGCGGCGCATGGAGGGCATCTTGGCCCGGGGCCTGGGCCGCTTCGCCACCGTGGGCGGCCGCTACTATGGCATGGACCGCGATAAGCGCTGGGAGCGCGTGGAGAAGCACTGGCAGGCCATGGTGGAGGGCCAGGGCCCGGTGTTCAAGACCGGGGCCGAGGCGGTGGAGGCCAGCTATGCCGCGGGCAAGAACGACGAGTTCATGCTGCCGGCGGTCATCAACAGCTCCAAGGTGCAGGACGGCGACAGCGTCATCTTCTTCAACTTCCGCGCCGACCGCGCGCGCCAGATCAGCCGCGCCTTCGTGGACCCGGCCTTTGACGGCTTCAAGAAGGCCACAAGCCCCAAGGTGCATTTCACCTGCCTCACCCAGTACGATGAGACCCTGCCGGCGCCGGTGGCCTTCCCGCCCCAGTCGCTCAAGAACATCTTGGGCGAGGTGCTCTCGGCCAAGGGGCTCAAGCAGCTGCGCCTGGCCGAGACCGAGAAGTACGCCCATGTCACCTTCTTCTTCAACGGCGGGGAGGAGAAGGTCTTCCCCGGCGAGGACCGGGCCCTGGTGCCCAGCCCAAAGGTGGCCACCTATGACCTGAAGCCGGAGATGTCAGCCTATGAGGTGGCCGAGGAGGCGGTGAAGCGCATCAACAGCGGCGCTTACGATGTCATCATCATGAACTTCGCCAACAGCGACATGGTGGGCCACACCGGCGTCTTTGGCGCGGCGCTCAAGGCCCTGGAGGCGGTGGACGCCTGCGTGGGCAAGGTGGTTGAGGCCGCGCTGGCCAAGGGCGGGGTGGTCTTCATCACCGCCGACCACGGCAACAGCGAGCAGATGCTGGACTATGCCGGCCACTGCCCCTTCACCGCCCACACCACCAACCCGGTGCCGCTGGCCATCCTGGGCCTGGGCCAGAGCATCAACTTCCGCGGGGATGGCATGCTGGCCGATGTGGCGCCCACCCTGCTGGAGGTGATGGGCGTGGACAAGCCGGCCGAGATGACCGGCAGCAGCGTGATCGCCCTGCGCAGCTAGCCGACTTTGTGCCAAGCTTCACAAGCCGCCGGCTCTCAGGGGCTTGACAGGGCCCCGGCCTTCTGACAATATGCCCAACTGTTCAGGCCATCCCCCGGCTGGGGGGCCTGCCTGACCTTCCGATCCCTTCAATTCCTGGAGCCTCCATGGCTACTAAGATCGCGATCAATGGCTTTGGCCGCATCGGCCGCCTCGTCTTCCGCGCCCTGTACGAGCAGGGGCTCTTCGGCAAGGATTTCGAGGTGGTGGCCGTCGGTGACATCGTGCCGGCCGACAACCTGGCTTACCTGCTGAAGTATGACTCGACCCAGGGCGCCTTCAAGGGCACGGTCAGCTCCAAGAAGTCGTCGGCCGACAAGACCGAGGACGATGTGCTGGTGGTGGACGGCAAGGACGTCAAGGTGGTCTCGGCCAAGAGCCCCAAGGGCCTGCCCTGGAAGGCGCTGGGCGTGGACATCGTCATCGAGTCCACCGGCCTCTTCACCGAGTCGGTGAAGGACGAAGCCAACGAGAAGTCCTCCTACGGGCACATCCTGGCGGGCGCCAAGAAGGTCATCATCTCGGCCCCGGCCAAGAACGAGGACATCACCGTGGTGATGGGCGTCAACGACGAGAAGTACGATGCCGCCAAGCACCAGATCATCTCCAACGCCAGCTGCACCACCAACTGCCTGGCCCCCGTGGTGCACGTGCTGCTCAAGGAAGGGTTCGGCCTGGCCGAGGGCATCATGACCACGGTGCACAGCTACACGGCCACCCAGAAGACCGTCGACGGCCCCAGCAAGAAGGATTGGAAGGGCGGGCGCAGCGCGGCCATCAACATCATCCCCAGCACCACCGGCGCGGCCAAGGCCGTGGCCCTGGTGCTGCCCGAGGTGAAGGGCAAGCTCACCGGCATGTCCTTCCGCGTGCCCACCCCCACCGTCTCGGTGGTGGACCTGACCTTCAAGAGCGCCAAGGACACCAGCCTGGCCGAGATCAAGGCGGCCATGAAGAAGGCCTCCGAGACCTACCTGAAGGGCATCCTGGGCTACACCGAGGACGAGGTGGTCTCCAGCGACTTCATCCACGACAAGCGCTCCTCCATCTTCGATGCCGGCAGCTGCATCGAGCTGAACAAGGGCTTCTTCAAGCTCATCAGCTGGTATGACAACGAGTGGGGCTACAGCAACCGCGTGGTGGACCTGCTCAAGGTCGTGAACAGCAAGAAGTAGTCTTTGACGGGGGCGGGAGGCATCTCCCGCCCCTTTTCTTGTCTGCCGACGCCAAATAGCTCAGGAGTTCCCATGGCCAAGCTCTTTGTTGAAGATCTGGATGTCAAAGGCAAGCGCGTGCTGGTGCGCACCGACTTCAATGTGCCCATCAAGGACGGCAAGGTGGAGGATGACAAGCGCATCAGCGCCGCCCTGCCCACCCTCAATTACCTGCTGGCACAGGGCGCTTCGGTGGTGATCTTGAGCCACCTGGGCCGCCCCGACGGGCAGCGCAAGCCGGAATTCAGCCTGCGCCCCGTGGCCGCCAGGCTGCAGGAGCTGCTGGGCCGGCCGGTGGCCTTTGTGGACGACTGCGTGGGCCCCAAGGTGGAGGCCGCGGTCTTTGCCATGAAGCCCGGCGACGTGACCCTGCTCGAGAATGTGCGCTTCTACATCGAGGAGGAGGGCAAGGTCAAGCTGGAGGACGGCAGCAAGCTCACGGCCGACAAGGCCAAGGTGGCCGAGTTCCGCGCCAACCTGACCAAGCTGGGCGATGTCTACGTCAACGACGCCTTCGGCACCGCCCACCGCGACCACAGCTCGGTCTCGGGCATCGGCCTGCCGCTGCGCGCGGCCGGCTACCTGATGAAGAAGGAGCTCGACTTCCTGGGCGGCGCGGTGGAGAACCCCAAGCGGCCCTTCGTGGCCATCATCGGCGGGGCCAAGGTCTCGGGCAAGATCGATGTCATCAACGCCATGCTGCCAAAGGTCGACAAGCTCATCATCGGCGGCGGCATGGGCTTCACCTTCGCCAAGGCCCAGGGCAAGGAGATCGGCAAGTCGCTGGTGGAGCTGGACAAGGTGCCCCTGGCCAAGGAGATCCTGGCCAAGAGCGGCGACAAGCTGCTGCTGCCCGTGGACGTGCTCATCACCGACAGCTTCGACTTTGGCGGCCGCAAGGTGGGCCAGACCCGCTATGTCTCGGTGGACGCCATCCCCGCGGATTGGGAGGGCATCGACATCGGCCCGCAGACCATCGCCAAGTTCAGCGCCGTCATCAAGGCCGCCAAGACCGTGCTCTGGAACGGCCCCATGGGCGTCTTTGAGATCGAAGCCTCGTCCAAGGGCACCTTTGCCGTGGCCCAGGCCCTGGCAGACGCCACGGCCGCCGGCGCCACCACCGTGGTGGGCGGCGGCGACTCAG
>CAYXCT010000091.1:0-8465 GCA_964463435.1 uncultured bacterium
GAGGTGGTGCGCGACCCCAAGGGCACCCTGCTCACCGTCACCCAGCATGGCTTTGGCAAGCCCACGGACCTTGAGGAGTACCGCCAGCAGGGCCGCGGCGGCAAGGGCCTCATCAACATGAAGGTGACCGACAAGACCGGCAATGTGGTGGCGGTGCGCTCGGTGCGCGATGATGACGAGCTGATGGTCATCTCCACCAACGGCACCATGCTGCGCATGAAGATCGCCGACATCAAGACCATCGGCCGCAACACCCAGGGCGTGCGCCTCATCCGCCTGCAGGACCAGGAGCAGGTGGGGGCGGTGGCCCGGGTGGTGGCCTCCAAGGATGACGAAGAGGGAGGGGAAGAGGCATGACCCAATCCGCGCGCAAGGCGATCTGGCTGATGGGCGGCCTGCTGGCCGCCGCGGCCCTGGCTTTCCTGCTGGCCTTGGGCGCGGCCGAGGGCCAGCGCCGGGCTGACTTGGCCCGGCTGCAGCAGGCGCTGGGCAAGGCCCAGGCCGACGAGCAGTCCACCGTGGCCTCCACCCGCGCGCTGGATGCGGCGCGCAGCCTGGCCAAGAGCCTGCCCGCCCGCATCAATGTGCAGGTGGCCCGGCTGCAGGAAGCGGCCCAGGCTCCCGCCATCGCGCGGGCGCTGCTGTCGCCCACCGCCAGCCCGGATGACTTCAAGGCCGCGGCCGAGGCCAACAAGGACGCCTGGGCCGCGGGCCTGCTGCTGCTGGACGCCTCAGGCCGCGCGGTGGGCGCCTGGCCTGACAGCCGGCTGGCTGGCAAGGATGACAGCGGCCTGCCGGAGTTCAAGGCCCTGCAGGCGGCCCCGGAGTTCCTGGGCCAGGCCAGCTTCTTTGACTACGCGGCCGACCCGGCCAGCCATCGCCCGGTGATGAGCCTGGTCTATGGCCTGCCGGACGGCAAGGGGAGCATGCTGGGCATGCTGGAGGCCGGCGTGCCGCTGGACGCCGTGCTGGACGCCGCGGGCAACAGCCTGCCCAGGATCATGCAGGGGCTGTCGCCCAATGCCACGGTGCTGCTGGTGCGCGGCTCGGGCCGGGTCTTCTTCAGCCATCCCCGCGCGGACAAGGCCTTCCGCGAGGATCTGGGGCAGCTGGACGCCTCCTTCAAGCAGTTCCTGGCTGGCGCCAGCAGGGCTGAGAGCGGCGTGGCCGCGCTCACCTATGACGGCAAGCCGGGCATGGCTGCCTGGTGCCAGTTCTGGCCGCTGGCCGCCAAGCCCAGGCCCGAGGAGCAGCAATTCGCCTTCACCTTCATCCCCCTGGATGACCTGCAGGCCGCGGGCTCGGCCCCGCTCATCCCCGGGCATTCCGTCTTCCTCAACGCCAAGGTCCTGCTGCTCTTGATCCTGTTCCTGGCCCTGGCCGTGGCCCTGGCCTTCAAGCTGAAGCCCCTGCTGGCCGGCGACACCGCCTCGCTGTTCGCGGCCCGCCGCGTGAAGGAGGGCGAGCTGGCGCCCGAGCTGCCCCCGGCCAGCGGCGATGCCGAGAGCCGCGAGGTGCAGGATGCCCTGCGCATGCTCTCCGACCGGGCCAAATCAGCCGAGGAGAAGGCCGCCCGCCTCACCGAATCGCTGGCGCGCCAGGAGGAGGCCGCCACCCGCAGCGCGGCCCAGGCCGCCCGCGAGCTCTCGGAGGCCCGGGGCCGGCTGGCCAGCCTGGAAGCCGAGGCCCAGCAGGCGCGGCTCAAGGCCAGCGAAGCCGAGGCCGCCCGCACCGAGGCCCTGGTGCAGGCCGAGAACGCCCGCGTGGGGCTGGAGGCCACCCAGAAGTCGCTGGACCTGCGCAACCAGCAGAACAACAGCCTGGCCGCCCAGGTGCAGGACATGGCCCGGCAGATGGAGCAGCAGAAGATGGCCCTGGCCGCCCTGGAGGAGCGCGCCTCGCGGCGCGACCTGGAGCGCGTGCGGCTGGATGCCATCAACACGCTGAGCAGCGAGCTGAAGGCCACCCTGACGGTGATCAAGAGCTACATCTCCACCATCCTGGGCAGCTCGGGCGCCATCAGCAGCGCCCAGCAGGAGTTCCTGGGCGTGGTCATCAACAAGAGCGCGCGCCTGGAGCGCCTGATCAACGACCTGGTGGACCTCTCCCAGATCGAGAGCGGGCTCAAGGGGCTTCAGCTTGCCCCCACCAACCCGGCTTCCTGGCTGCGCGAGGTGCTGCTGCAGGCCCAGGTGCAGGCGGACAACAAGAAGATTACGCTCGACCTGGCCACCGCGGGCCAGGTGCCGGATGTTCCGATGGATGTCAGCAAGATGACCCAGGTGATGCACACCCTGCTGACCCAGGCCATCAAGGTGACCCCCCGCGGGGAGAAGATCACCCTGCTGGTGACGGGCCGCGATCAGATGGTGGAGGTGCGCCTCTCGGACCTGGGCATGAGCATGCCGCCGGACCGCGCCGCCAAGGTCTTCACCCAGTTCCACGGCGTCGATTCCCAGGCCGGGCCGGAATACATCGGCACCGGGCTGCGCTTCCCCATCATCCGCTCCATCGTGGAAGCCCATGGCGGCAAGCTGTGGATCGAGTCGCAGGTGGGCAAGGGCAAGACCTTTGTGCTCTCGCTGAGCAAGCAAGGGCCGCTGGCCGCGCCCAAGCCCGCGGCCAAGCCCGGCTTGGACGCCGGCGCTATCGCTGATTTCGACAAGATCTTCGGCGCTCCCGCCGCGCCAGCGCAGGAGGCCCCGGCCGCGCCAGCGCCCCTGCCCGGCTTGCCACCCCTGCCCGGGCTGCCGCCCCTGGCCGCGTTGCCGCCCCTGCCCGGCCTGCCTACCCTGGTGCCGCCCCCAACCGCTCTGCCGCTGCCCCCCCTGCCGGGATTGCCCGAGCTCCCCATCCCGCAAGCTGAAGAGAAGCCCGCGGAAAAGCCCGCGGAGCCTCCGGCCAAGACCCAGCTCAACGCCTCAGAGATCGAGGCCCTGGACAAGCTCTTCAATGATGTCGAGCCCGAAGCCCCGGCGGTGGCTCCGGCCCCGGCGGCCAGCAAGGCCGAAGCCGCCACCTTTGACGCCCTCTTTGGCGAGGCGCCCCTGGGCAAGGCCGCGCCCGCTGACGCGCCGCCCCCGCCCGAGGCGCCGGCCGGCTTTGCCAACCTGGCGGACCTGGCCCAGCTCATCCAGGACTCGGCCAAGGACAAGGCCAAGGACAAGCCGGATGACATCATCTCTTAAGCCCGCCCGGGCCAAGGCCCGGGGCTCTGCGCGCGCTTTGATGCTGAGGGCCATGGATGCCAACGCCAACCGCCTGCGCGAGGGCCTGCGGGTGGCCGAAGACTTGGCCCGCTTCGTGATCGAGGATGCAGCCTGCGCGCGGCGGCTGAAGGCCCTGCGCCATAGGGCCACCGCCTGCATGCGCCAGCTGGGATTGGGCGCGGAGCTCTTGGCCAGCCGCGACAGCGCCGGCGACTTGGGCCGCAAGAGCTTCCCCCGCGCTGAGCGCGAGCGCGCGGCCCTGGCGGATCTGCTGGCCGCCAACCTGCACCGCAGCCAGGAGGCGGCCCGGGTGCTTGAGGAGCTGGGCAAGCCCTTCTCGCCGCGCGCGGCCCAGGGCTTCAAGGCCATCCGCTACGCCGTCTACGACTTGGAGCGGGAGCTCCTGGCCTGATCCCGGAGGGGATGATGAAGATCGGCTGGGAATTCTACGGCATCACCGACCAGGCTAGCGCCCATGGCCGCAGCGATGAGGAGGTGGCCAAGGGCCTCATCCGCGGCGGCATCGATGTGCTGCAGTACCGCGCCAAGAAGGTGCCAGCGCGGGAGCAGCTGGCCACCGCCATCCGCCTGAGGGCGCTCACCCAAGCCAAGGGCCTGCCCTTCATCGTCAATGACCGCATCGACCTGGCGGTGGCCTGCGGGGCCGATGGCGTGCATCTGGGCCAGGATGACCTGCCGGTCTCGGCGGCTCGCTTGATGGTGGGGCGCGACCTCATCGTGGGCATCAGCACCCACAGCCTGGACCAGGCGCTGCGCGCCGAGGCCGAGGGCGCGGATTACATCGGCTTCGGCCCCATCCATCCCACGGCCACCAAGGAGAACAACGTGCCCGCCGTGGGGCTGGAGGCCCTGGCCCAGGTGCTGGCCCAGGTGCGGCTCCCAGTGGTGGCCATCGGCGGCATCAAGATGGGCAGCCTGGAGGGCCTGGCCGCCGCGGGCGCCCGCTGCGTGGCCGTGGTGACCGCGCTCACCGGGGCCGAGGATGTGGCCGCTGCCACCCATTCCATGCGCCAGCGCTGGGCCTCCCTGCTGGCTGGCGAGCAGGACCGGGCCTTGCGCGGGCAGCGGGTCCAAACCGTCAAGAAGGTGAGCTTCCTATGATGCGCCTCATCCTGTCCCTGATGCTGATGCCCTCCGCGATGCTGGCCGTTGAGGGCCGGGCCGCCAAGGTGGCCCTGGTGGCCCCGGCCGGGGCCACGGCCAGCGCCAAGGTGCAGGAGCAGGCCGCCGGGCTGCGCATGGCCTTTGATGAGGTCAACCAGCGCGGCGGGGTGCTGCCGGGCGTGGGCCTGCAGCTGGAGGTGGTGGCGCCGGAGGCGGCGGGCGACAGCGCGGCGGCGGCCCTGGCGCGCCAGCTGGCGGCCGACCCGGACTTGCTGGCCGTGGTGGGGCATCCGGATTCCGAGGGCACGCTGGCGGCCCTGCCCGCTTATGCCGAGGCCGGGGTCAGCCTGCTGGTGCCCTGGGCCAGCGACCCGGCCATCACCCATCGCGACTACCGCAATGTCTTCCGCCTCTGCCCGGACGATGATGACCAGGCCGAGGAGGCTGCCGCTTTTGCCCTGCGCACCCTGCGCAAGCGCAAGGTGGTGGTGGTCAGCGATGGCAGCCCGCGCGGCGCGGCCCAGGCCCAGCGCTTCAAGGAGGCCCTGCGGGCCAAGGGCGTGCGCGAGCAGGCGCTGCTGGAGCTCCCCGGCTCGCAGGCCGCTGACCCGGCCTTTGGCGTGCGGCTGGGCAACCTGGGGCCCAATCTCATCTACTATGCCGGGGGCGTGGAAGGCGGCGTCTGGCTGCTGCAGCAGGTGCAGAGCGCCAAGCTGCAGGTCTCAGTGATGGGCGGGGACACCCTCTACAGCCAGGCCTTCATCGACCAGGCTGGTGACGCGGCGCTGGGCGCCATCGTCACCTACCCGCTGCCCAACCTGCGCAAGGTGCACTTGGCCAGCGTCAAGGCCTTCATCCAGCGCTACCGCAAGGCCAATGGCGCCTTCCCCGGCCTGCTGGCCGCGCCCTGCTATGACGTGGGCCGCCTGCTGGTCTCGGCCCTGGCCCAGGCCGGCGCCCCGGACCGCGGGGCCTTGCGCCGGGCCCTGGCCGCCAGCTCAGCCAAGGGGCTGGCGTATCCGGCAGCCTTTGACGCCAACGGCGACAACCTGAAGCGCAAGGTCCACTTCTACGTGGTGCACAGGAACAGCGAGAGCAAGCGCATCGAGTTCGTCTTCCGCCAGGAGGGCTGAGATGGCCGGGAAGAAGCTCCAGGACATGCTGCTCGAGGAGCGCATGGTCACGGAGGGCCAGCTGAGCGATGCCCAGTCCGAGATGGCCAAGTCCGGCGGCAGCTTAGGCGGGGTGCTGGTGCGCCTGGGCTACATCAACGAGGAGGTGCTGGGCTATTTCATTGCCATGCAGCATGGCGTGGAGTTCGTCGAGCTGGGCACCCCCTCCAAGGAGCTGCTGAAGGCCGTGAGCAAGGACGTGGCGGCCCGCTACCAGGCCGTGCCCGTGGCCCGCACCCCGCAGAGCCTCACCATGGCGGTGGCTGACCCCGGGGACCCGGCGCTCTTCCGCCTGCGCGAGGACCTGCTCTTGGACTCGCGCACCGAGCTCCTCTACGCCGTGGCCACCGAGACGGCCATCAAGGAGGTGCTCAAGCGCGATTATGGGGTGGGAGAGGCCCCCTCGCCCGAGAAGGGCCCCGAGAACCCGAGCCAGGACATCGTGGCGGCCAGCAACACCCTGGACCCCTCTCTGCTGGCCGACCCGGCCCAGGCCGAGGGCGGCGCCACCCCGGCCAGCGACTTTGAGTTCGATGAGAATGCGGTCAATGACGCGCCGGTCATCCGCCTGGTCAACAGCATCATCAGCCAGGCGGTGGCCAAGCGGGCCTCTGATGTCCATCTCAACCCCGCCGAGAAGGGCCTGGTGGTGCGCTACCGCATCGATGGCACCCTGCAGATCCAGGCCGACACCCCGCAACGGTACCGGCGGGCGCTGCTGGCCCGCGTCAAGGTGATGGCCAAGATGGACATCATGGAGAAGCGCAAGGCCCAGGACGGCCGCATCAAGATCCGCGTGCAGGGCAAGGTGATCGACCTGCGGGTGAGCTGCCTGCCCTCGGTGCATGGCGAGAACATCGTCATGCGCATCCTGGACCAGGAGAGCCTGCAGCTGGACATGAACAAGCTGGGCTTTGAGCCCGCCGAGATGGCCAAGTACCATGACGCCATCACCCAGCCCTATGGCATGATCCTGCACACCGGCCCCACCGGCAGCGGCAAGACCACCACCCTCTACTCGGCCCTGAGCGCGCTCAACACGCCCAACAAGAACATCATGACCATCGAGGACCCGGTGGAGTACCAGCTGCCGGGCATCGTGCAGGTGCAGGTGAACCCCGATGCCGACCTCACCTTCGCCAATGTGCTGCGCAGCGCGCTCCGCCAGGACCCCAACATCATGATGGTGGGCGAGATCCGCGATGGCGAGACCGCCGAGATCGCCATCAAGGCGGCCCTCACCGGCCACCTGCTCTTCTCCACCCTGCACACCAACGACGCGCCCAGCACGGTCATGCGCCTGGTGGACATGGGCATCGACCCCATCTACGTGGGCAGCTCAGTGCTCATCGTGGTGGCCCAGCGCCTGGTGAAGCGGGTCTGCGCGGAATGCAAGGAGCCCTTCCGGCCCAGCGATGAGGACTTGGAGCGCGCGCTCATCTCACCCAAGAGCATCGACGGGCTTCAGCTCTACCACGGCAAGGGCTGCAGCAGCTGCAACGGCACCGGCTACCGCGGCCGCATCGCGCTCTACGAGATCATGCGCGTCACGCCCGGCATCAGCGACATGGTCTTCAAGCGGGCCGACCTCAATGAGCTGACCGAGGCCGCCAAGAGCGAGGGGATGATGTCCCTGCGCGACCTGGCCATCAAGAAGTGGCACGATGGCATCAGCACCCTGGATGAGGTGCTGCGCGTGACGGCCACGGAATGAACCGCCCCTCAGGCCAACCATGAAGACGAAGCGATTGGGAGAGCTGCTGGTCGAGGAGGAGATGCTCACCAAGGGCCAGCTGCTGGAGGCCCTGGAGCGCCAGAAGACCAGCCACAAGAGCCTGGGCGACACCCTGGTGGAGATGGGCTGCCTGAGCGAGGAGACGCTCTACCATTTCCTGGCCATCCAGCACGGGCTGGAGTACGTGGACATCAGCAAGGTGCAAGTGCCGCCCGAGCTGATGCGCACCTGCCCCGAGGCGGTGGCCCGCAAGCTCAGCCTCTTCCCCATCTCCCGCGAGGGCAACCGGCTGACGCTGGCCATCTGCAATCCCGAGGACCCGGCCCTGCTGCACCTGCATTACGAGCTGGTGGTGGAGCCAAGCATTGAGCTGGTCTTTGTGCTGGCCAACGAGGCCTCGGTGAAGGCCATCATCGACCGCCATTACGGCTCGCCGGTGACCAGCAGCAGCCTCGAAGAGACCATCAAGGACATCGGCGACATGCCGGCCGGGGATGATTCCCTGGAGGTGCTGGAAGAGAAGAAGCTGGGCGAGAGCGGCGATGAGGGGGATGACAGCGGCGTGGATGAGGCGCCGGTGATCCGCCTCTGCAACTTCCTCATCGAAGACGCCATCAACAAGCAGGCTTCCGACATCCACATCAACGTGTTCGAGAAGCGCATCGTCCTGCGCTACCGCATCGACGGCAGCCTCATCGAGTTCCCGGCGCCGCCCATCAGCTACAAGCGCGCCCTGGCCTCGCGCATGAAGATCATGGCCCGGCTGGACCCCATGGAGCGCCGCCGATCCCAGGATGGCCGCATCCGCTACCCCTACCAGGGCCGCGCGGTGGAGCTGCGCGTCTCGGTGCTGCCCAGCATCTGGGGCGAGAACATCGTGATGCGCCTGCTCGACACCGCCAACCGCAAGCTGGACATCAACGACATGGGATTCACCGAGGAGCAGCTGGCCATCTTTGAGCGCTCCTACCGCAATCCCTATGGCATGCTGCTGGTGACCGGCCCCACCGGCAGCGGCAAGACCACCACGCTCTACGCGGTGCTGGCGCGGCTCAACACCCCCGCCAAGAACATCATGACGGTGGAGGACCCGGTGGAGTACCGGCTGCCCCACCTGGTGCAGGTGCAGGTGAACCCGGCGGCGGACCTCACCTTCGCCAACGTGCTGCGGAGCTTCCTGCGGCAGGACCCCAACATCATCATGGTGGGCGAGATCCGCGACAA
>CAYXCT010000092.1:0-8441 GCA_964463435.1 uncultured bacterium
TGTAGCCCGTGTGCAGCGGCTCCTTGACCGGCTGGCGCTCGACCACGCCCGGGGCGCGGAACTCGATGGGGCGGGTGCCGCTGGCCTGGATGGGGCCCTTGCCATCGATGGGCTGGCCCAGGCCGTTGACCACCCGGCCCAGGAAGGCCTCGCCCACCGGCACCTCGGCGATGCGGCCGGTGCGCTTGACCGGGTCGCCCTCTTTGATGAGCGTGTCATCGCCCAGCAGCACGGCGCCCACGGTGTCGCGCTCCAGGTTCAGCGCCAGGCCCATCACGCCGTTGGGGAACTCGAGCAGCTCGCCGGCCATGGTCTGCTGCAGGCCGTAGAGGATGGCGATGCCGTCGCCCACCTGGATGACGGTGCCCACCTCCGCGGTCTCGACCTTGGGGTCGAAGCCCTCGATCTGCTTCTTCAGCAGGCTGGTGATCTCTTGGGGTTTGATCTGCATGCCCGTGTCTCCTGGTTATTTTTTGCGGTTGGCTTTGCCCTTCTCAGCGCCCTTCTTTTTCTTCACTTTGACCGGTGCCTTGGCCTGGGCTTTCTTCTTGGCTGGGGCCTTCTTGGCTGGCGAGGCTTTCTTCTTGGCCGCAGGAGCCGCCTTCTTCTTCTTGGCTGCCCGGGCCGGCCTGCGCGCCGCCGGGCTCAGGCTTTTTTTGGCTCTGGCCCCGCCTCGGCTCCTGAGAGCAGCCGGGCCAGCTTGTCCAGCCGGGCGGCCAGCGAGCCGTCATAGACCGTGTCGCCCACCTTTAGCTTCAACCCGCCCAAGAGGCGGGCATCGGTGAGCGCGGTGAGCTCTATCTTCTTCTTGAAGCGCTTGCCCAGCGCCTCGCTCAGGCTGGCCAGCTCCTTGGCGGAGAGCGGGGCGGCGGAAGCGAGGCTGGCGCTCACGCGGCCCTGGCTCTCCATCACCAGGCCCTTGAACTGGGCCAGGGTCTGCGGCAAGAAGCGCTCGCGCTTGTTCTCCAGCACGGCCTTGATGAAGGCCATCAGCACCGGGCTGGCGCCGCCCTCAAAGGCCTTTTCAAAGAGCGCCAGCTTCTGCGCCGGGGCCAGCGTGGGGCGGGCCAGCGAAGCCAGCACCGCGGGCGCCAGGGCAGCGGCCAGGCCCTCGGCCTCGGCGGCCACCCGGTCCAGGTCCTTGGCATCGCTGGCGGCCTCGAACAGGGCCTTGGCATAGCGTTGGGCGATCAGGGAAGCGAGCATGGCGGGTCCTTAAAGCGGTGTCAAACCTTCTCGAGCTCTTTGATGAAGCGGGCGGCCAGCTCTTCCTGGGACTTGGCGTCCAGGTCCTTCTCCAGCAGCTTGCGGGTGGCGGCCACCACCAGGCTTGCCGCCTCGCCCTTGATCTGGCGCAGGGCGTCCTGGGTCTCTTGGGCCACCTGCGCGCGGGCCTGGGCCAGCAGCGCCTCCTGCTCCTTGCGGGCCTGGGCCAGCATGTCCTCCTTCAGCTTGGCGCCCTCGCTGCGCGCCTCGTCGAGGATCTGCTTGCTCTGGGCCTGAAAGCTGGCCAGCTGGCGGGCGTTCTCGGCGTTCTGGGCCTCGGCCTTGGCCTGGGCCTCAGCGGCGTCATCCAGCGACTTCTTGATGCCAGCGCTGCGCTCCTGCATGGAGCGGAAGAGCCCCTTCAGGTAGATGAACCAGATGAGGGTCATGCCGATGGCAAAGGATGCCAATTGCACGAGGAACAGTTGGGTCGGGGTGATCTTGTCGAGCATGTTGAGCTCCAGCCCTAGGGGAGCCCCGCGCCCGGAGGACATCCGGGCGCGGGGTCGGGACGCCTCTGCTTACTTGGCCACGAAGAGGATGATCATGGCCACCACCAGCGCGTAGATGACCAGGGACTCGATCAGGGCCAGCGAGAGGATCAGCGAGCCGCGGATGGTGTCACCGGCCTCGGGCTGGCGGGCGATGCCCTCCATGGCCTTGGCAGCGGCCATGCCCTGGCCCAAGGCGCCGCCAAAGGCGGCGATGGCGATGGCCAGCGCGGCGGCCATCATCTTGCCGCTGCTGGAGGCATCGGCGGCGGCGGCGGCAGGGGCGGCGGCATCAGCAGCGTGGGCGGCGCCAGCCATGGCCAGCACGGCCAGGAGCATCAGGGACTTCTTCATCGGGTACCTCCTTGGGTTGGGTGCCCTTCACCGGGCCTCGCGTTCAGCGGGGGCTGCGCTCAAGGCCGGGACAGGGCGGTGGAAAGCTCGTCAGTGGGAATGCGCCGGCTCGGCGCCGTGCTCGTCATGGCCCTCATGGGCCGCGGTGGCCCCGGCGATGTAGACCATGGAGAGCACCGTGAACACGATGGCCTGCAGCAGCGAGACCAGCACGCCCAGCACCAAGATGCCGGGGGCCAGCAGAAAGGGCACCACCATGAGGATCTTGTAGATGGCGCCCTGGCTGAAGAAGAGGCCCACGGTGACCGCGAAGAGCACGGTCAGCAGGGTCTCCTTGGCGATGATGTTGCCGAAGAGCCTCATGGTCAGGCTCAGCGGACGGGCCGCCTCGCCGATCAGCTCGATGGCCGGCAGCATGATGAACTGCAGGGGCAGCATGATCAGCTTCACCAGGCCCTTGGCCTGGCTGGCGTCCACCACGTGGAAGAAGTGGCCCCAATAGCCGAAGACGCCCTTGTGCCACATGCCCAGCAGGTGGGTGGAGAGGAAGGTGATGGCGGCCAGGGCCAGGGTGGTGTTCACCGCGCTGGTGGGCGAGGCCAGGCCCGGGATGAGGCCCATCAGGTTGCCGATCAGGATGAAGAGGAAGAAGCTGACAAAGAGAGGGAAATAGGCCATGCCCGCAGGGCCCATGGCCTGCTTTGTGATGTCCTCGACGAATTCCAGCACGAACTCAAAAAGGCCCTGCAGCAGGCCCGGCACGGTCTTGTGCAGCGCCTTGGCCGCCAGGGCGAACACCAAGATCACGGCCAAGGCGCCCCAGCCCATGTAGACCGGCTGCATGGGCCCGTGGGCGATGACGAATTCCGGCAGGCCGCCCTCTTCCGCGTGGCCAGTTGTGGCTTGCGCCGGCATGCCGGCTTGGGTCTGGGTCTCGCTCATGGCATCATCCCTTTTGCGGCTTGCTTGCCTGCTTCAGCCTGAGGGCCGCCATCCCCATCACAGGGAGGCCGACGCCGATCAAGAGGCCGGGCAGATCGAGCCAGGAAGACTTGATGATGAAGTACAGCGCCAAGCCGGTCAGCCCCAGCTTGAGCGTGAAGAAGAGCAGCAGCGGCAGCAGGCCCGGCCCGTCCGCCTTGCCCATGCGGCCCACGGCCCAGGACCAGCCCGCCAGGTTGAGGGCGGTGATGGCCGCGCCAGCGGCCAGGCAGAGGATGAAATTCATGGCTTTGGCCCTGGCTTGCGCGAAGGGCGCATCTGGGTCCTGAAGAGCTGCCAGAACCCGCTCACTATCCCTAAGGCCATGAAGCCCAGGAAGCCCCAGGGCGAAGTGGCGGGGAAGAAATGGATGCAGGCCCAGCCCAGGCCAATGCCCACCAGCACGTTGGCGGCCAGGTCGTAGCCCGCGCTGCTGCTCTGGGCCAGCCTCTCGGCCGGGTTGCCCGGCAGGCTGAAGCCCTTCTTGCCAGGCTTGCCCGGCCCCGGCTCTTGCTCAGTCATTGGGCCCGGCCTCGGGCCCCTTGTCGGCCCCGCCCTTCTGGTCATACTTGATGAAGTCCGAGGGCGTCACCTGGTCCAGGAAGCGCTTGAAATCCTCCATCTCCTGCTCATACTTGTCGCGGTCCATGATGGCGGCCTGGCCCATCACGGTCTCGCTGACAAAGATGGGGGCCCCCAAGCGCAGGGCCAGGGCGATGGAATCAGACGGCCGCGCATCGATCACCTGGGCCTCGCCGCCCCCCGGGGGCAGCAGGTAGAGGTGGGCAAAGAAGGTGCTCTCCTGGATGTCATGCACCAGCACCCGCTCCAGCACCAGGCCAAAAGCCTCGATGATGCTCTTGAGCAGGTCATGGGTGCCGGGCCTGGGCACCGGGATCTTCTCCAAGGCCAGCAGGATGGCATCCGCCTCGGAGAAGCCAATCCAAATGGGCAGGAAGCGCTTCTCCTGCTCGTCCGTGAGGATGACCACAGGCTGGCGGCTGGTGGAATCAACGGCCAAGCCCTTCACCAACATCTCGATCACTATGGCCTCACGAAAAAACTTTTAGTGGTATACACCAGGCCCCAATGCCCGGCAAGTGATTTCTTTCACAAATTTACAACGCCATTCCATTTTGGTGCGTATGAGCGCTTCAAGGCTCCATCAGCAGCAGCTGGCAGTCTTCTCTGCCCGGGCTGCCGGCCTGCACTTGCCAGCCCCAGGCTTGGCTTGTTGGCGAGAGCGGGCAGGCAAAGAAACCCTTGGGATCCAAGGCTATATCCGTTTTTGCCACATAGGAAAGGCCCAAAGACCAGGCCTGAGCGCTGGCGCCCTTGATAGCCGCTAGATTGTCGCTGCGCAGCACCCTTCCTGTGAGCGTGAGCCCCTCCAAGCTGGCCTGCAGAACAGCACCTGGACGGCGCAGGCTCAAAGCCAAGCTGTGCAGCTGGCCGCGCACCGCATGCTCCTTGCTGCGCTCCCAGTTGCCATCGCCCCAGGCCTTGGGCTGGTGCAGGCGCTCTGGCCGGTCCGTGAACCAGCCCACGGCCAGGCAATCCTGGCGCTGGGTGGCGGGCCCGGCTTCGGCATCCCAGCTGGCCTGATGGGGCACATAGGGCAGCAGCAGATCCAGCTCGCTGAGGGCCTGCAAGCTGCCTTCCACGCTGAAGCGCCAGCGCTCCACGGCCAGCACCAGGTATTCCGCGCCCGCGGGGCCGCTCAGGCTGCGCGGAGCAGACAGGGGCAGGCGGCCCGTGCTGGTGAGGCTGGCCAGGGCCGCGCGCGCCTCAGGCTCCTGAGCTGCGCTGAAATAAGCGCGCTCGCTGGCCAGGTGCTCGGCCTTCAGCTCCTCCTGCGGCATCCAGCTGGCGCGGGCCAGCTCGCCGGCATCCAGGGCCCAGGCATCCAGGGACTGGCCCAGGGCCAAGCCGCCTTCCACAGCCCAGAAGCCCTTCACGGCTGATTTGCGGCCGGCCGTCTTCTGCGGCTTGGCGTACTGCATCCAGGCTTGCATCCGCGGCTGGCCGTCCACCAGGCAGGGCCGCGCCGGCAGGCCCAGGCTGCGCAGCATGGCCACGCCCAGGCGGGCGCGCTCAAGGCTGTTGCCCTTGCCAGCCTTGGCGATGGCGCTGGCGCTGGGCCAGGCCTTGCGCCAGTCCATGGCTTCAGCCCCGGCCTCTGGGGCGGGCTTGAGATGCTCATCCAGCCAGGCGGCCACGGCATCGAAATACATAGCCGGGTCAGGCCGGCTCTTGCGCACGGCCTGGCGGGCGGCCTTGAGCACGCGGGCCTGCGTGGAATCGATGAGGCCGGAGGGCCTGAGGAAGGGCTTCACGGAATTGGGGCAGGCCAGGCGGCTGGCCTTGCCCACGGCCATCAGGCTGCGCGGGGAGGCCGCGGCCAGGGTGGGCGCGCTGGCATCGGGCACCACGCGGTTGAGGCTGGCCGCGTCCACGCGCAGGCTGTCGATGATGGGCGGCGCATCGGCAAGGGCCGGGCCGCAGAGGGCCAGCAGCAGCAGGGCCAGGCCCAGGCTTGCTTGACACCCCTTGCGGGCTTGCCTATACTCGCTTTTAGGATGCGCACAGAGCATCATCTTCCCCTTGCAAGGTGGCCATGAGCGAAGAGATCATCGAGAAGCCCAAGCCTTGGTGGCAGGGCGACGCAGCCTTCATCGCCGGCCTGGTGCTGCTGTGCCTGGCCATCGCCTACTCCCTCTCGGTCTACGAGGTGGTGTCGCGGGCGCATGAGGCCTGGCAGGAGGGCGAGAAGTACTACGCCTGGATGAACGACCCGGCCCAGAAGAAGGCCTGGTTCGACAGCCAGCTGGCGGCCCAGAAGATCAGCCAGGACGACTACCAGCGCCTGATGGATGACTCGGACCTGAAGAACGCCTATGTGTGGTACGAGACCGCGGTGGACCTGTTCCAGCCCCCGCACAGCCAGTGGGTGGCCAAGAGCGAGGAGCGGCTCAAGGAGCTGAAGCCCAAGCGCGAGGCCTGGCTCAAGAGCCTGGGCATCGACCCGGTGGACGACTCAGCCCACCCGGACAAGAGCTGGCACTGGTAGCATTGGAGCAGACCCGGCCTAAAATATCAACCGGCGCCCCGACAAGGGCGCCGGTTTTGTTTTACAGCGCATCCTCAACCCCCAGGGCTTCCAAGAAATCCCGCGGGGTGAGGATGGGCATCTGCTTGACCCTCTTCAGGCAGGTCAGGTCCGCATCCCCGGTCACCAGGAATTCGCAGCCCGCGGCCAGGGCAGCCTGCAGGATGGCGTCATCCTTGGGGTCGCGGCAGAGCTTGGGCGGCCTGGCAGGCGTCGGGACGCAATGGGCCATCTCGCAGACCTGGCTGCGCCATTGCGCGGCTTGCGCCTTTTCCAGGCGCAGCTTCTTCACCAGCGCCCGTTCGAACTCTTCCAGCACCTGCTCGCTGGCCACGGCCAGGTGCCGCTGCTGCACATAGAGCACCAGCTCTGCGCACAGGCCCGTGCCGGCATAGGCCGCCACCCAGACATTGGTGTCGATGAAGACCTTCAGGACACGGCCTTGAAGATGTCCTCGTCCGTGTACCAGCCGATGCGCCGCGCCGCGGGCACGCCGCTCTTGCGGGCAGCTTCGATCTGCTCGCGGAACAGGCTCTTCCTGACCGAGTCTTGGACGAACTGGCTGCGGGTCTGGCCAAGGCTCTTGGCCACCTGGTCCAGCTTTGCCGCCATCTCAGCGGGCAGGCTGATGGTCACTGCGTTGCGCATGGCATGCCTCCTGTATGACAAAATCATACAAGCGCTCACGGCTGGATGCAAGCCCTTTGGCGCGGGGGCCGCCCCTAGAAATTGGCGAAGAGGTACATGCCGTCGATGAAGCGCAGCAGGCGCCAGCTGCCCGCGGCCTGGGCTTTCGCGGAGAGCGGCTCCGGGCCTATCCACACCGTGGGCATGCCCTTCAGCGGGCCGCCATCCGCCGCCACCCAGTCGCCGGGCCGGCCATAGACCTTCTCCTCGAAGGCAGAGACCGGGCAGGCCTGGCAGGGCTCGCCCTGCCAGTGGTAGCGCGCCTTGGCCAATCCATAGACGGCGCGGTCGGTGAAGGTGGGGCCGTTGCCGGCGCCAAAGACCACGGCCGCCGCCTTGGGCTGGCGCTCGGCGATGGCCTGCGCCGCGGCGTCCACGGTCTTATAGCTGTAGCGGGCGTTCTCCAGATCAGCCCCGCGCTGGGCATAGATGCGCTGATGCAGGCCCACCCCGGCCGCGCAGAGGATGGCGATGCCTAGGACAAAGAGCAGGCGCTGCTCGCGGCCCCAGCCAGGCCAGCGCTGCGCCATCCATGCGGCCAGCGGCAGGTAGGACCAGGCAAAGAGCAAGGCCACGAATTTGACGTCAAAGCGGCCGGCCAGCAGGAACCAGACAGGCAGGGTCAGGCTGATGACGCGGAAGAGAGCCAGGTTCCAGGGCTCCAAGAGCCGGGCCCGCCAGCTGCCCGGGCCCAAGAGCGGGCCCTTCCAGGCCAGCAGCGCGGCCCACAGCGCGGCCAGCAGGCTGGCATAGGTGAGCAAAAAGGCGCCCAGGTCGGCCAGGGTCTTGAAGCGGAAATAGCCCACAAAGCCGGACCAGCGGCTGCCGAAGTAGCTGGAAGCCTCAAAGCCCGGCTGGGCGCAGAAGAAGAAGATGGGCTTGAGCGCCTGGGAGGCGAAGTCGAGATGGAAGCGGTGGCGCGACTGCAGCACCGCGGACAAGGGCGCCCCGTGCTGGCTGGCCAGGGCCTGCAGCCAGGGGATGTAGCCCAAGCCAGCCAGGGCCAGGCCCAGGCCATAGCCCAGCCAAGAGAAGCTCCAGCCCGCGGACCCCTCCCAGCGCGCCAGCAGCCACACCAGCGGCGCGCCCAGCGCGATGACGGAGACCACGTGGCAATGCATGGCCACCACGCTGCAGAAGCCTGCCAGGGCGGCGAAGGGCAGGCTGACGCGCCGGGAGAGCAGGGCCCCCAGCGCCACCATCAAGAGCGGCAGGGCCACATGCGAGTTGAGGATGACCGAGGCTTGGTAGATGAGCAGGGGATGGAAGGAGAGCAGGGCCACCACGGCCAGGGCGGCCGCGCGGTTGAAGGCGCTGGCGAGGCGCCAGGCCAGGAAGCCGGCCGCCGCGGTGTAGAGCGCGGTGATGAAGCCGGCCAGGGCCAGGGGGCTTTGGCTGATGCGGGCGCCCTGGGCCAGGATGAAGTAGTACCAGCCGCCGGGGATGGGCGGGCCGCCCTGCATGGCCGGCCCGAAGGCCGGGAAATGCCCGCTCTGCAGGGCCTGCAGGGCGCAGAGCCAGTCGCGCAGCTGCTCGTCGCGGAAGGGCTCGCC
>CAYXCT010000093.1:0-8419 GCA_964463435.1 uncultured bacterium
ATGGCAACACCAGCGCCGCCACCATCGGCATCGCGCTGGATGAGGCGCAGAAGGAAGGCCGGCTCAAGAAGGGCGACCATGCCGTGCTGGTGGCCTTTGGCGGCGGGCTCACCTGGGCCAGCGCCGCGGTGCGCTGGTGAGGGGGGCCTGAGATGACCCTTGCCTATGTCTTCCCAGGCCAGGGCTCGCAGGCCGTGGGCATGGCCAGGGAAGCGGCTGAGGCCCATCCAGGGGCCATGGCGCTGCTGGACCGGGCCAACGAGGTGCTGGGCCGCGACCTGAAAGCCATCATGTTCGGGGGCCCGGAAGAGGCGCTCAAAGACACCATCAACACCCAGCCGGCGCTCTATGCGGCCAGCCTAGCCCTGCTGGAGGCGGCCAGGCCCTGGCTGCCGCAGCCGGCCCTGGTGGCCGGGCACAGCCTGGGCGAGTACAGCGCCCTGGCCGCCGCGGGCGTGTTCAGCTTTGAGGATGGCCTGCGCCTGGTGGATCGCCGGGCCCGTGCCATGGCTGAGCAGGGCAGGATCAACCCCGGCACCATGGCCGCCATCTTGGGCTTGGAGGATGCGGCGGTGGCAGGAGCTTGCGCTGAGGCCAGCGCCTTGGCCAAGGTGGAGGTCGCCAACTACAACTGCCCGGGCCAGGTGGTCATCTCCGGCCGGGCTGAGGGCGTGGCCAGGGCCATGGAGCTCTGCCAGGCCAAGGGCGCGGCCAAATGCGTGCCCCTGGCTGTCTCTGGCCCCTTCCACAGCAGCTTCATGATCCCCGCGGGCGATGCGCTGAGTGCTGGCTTTGGCCAGGCTGCCTGGCATGCCGCCCGGGTGCCGGTGGTGGCCAATGTGCTGGCCTCCCCCATCAGCGAAGTGGAGGCCATCCAAGGAGCGCTGGTGCGCCAGGTGAGCCAGCCGGTGCAGTGGACCGCGTCGGTCAGGGCCATGCTGGCCGCCGGCGTGGACAGCTTCATCGAGATAGGGCCGGGGCGCGTCTTGAGCGGGCTCATCAAGAAGGCCGAGAGGGGCGCCATGATCAACAACATCGAGGATCTGAGATCGCTCGAAAAGGCCCGCGCCGCGCTGGCGCCCGGGGCTTGATCACCCACGCTTGAGAGGTGTCATGGATCTGAAGGGGAAGGTCGCTCTGGTGACCGGCGGGACGCAGGGCATCGGCTTGGCTGTGGCGCACCGCCTGGCCAAGGCCGGGGCTGACATCATCGTCAATGGCATCAATGACGAGGTCAGCGAAGCCGCGGCGCGCGAGCTCAAGGAAGCCCATGGCGTTGAGACCCTGGGGATCACCGCCAATGTGGCCGATGGGGCCCAGGTGGAAGCTCTTTTTGACAAGGGCCTTGACAAGTTCAAGCGCCTCGATATATTGGTGAATAATGCGGGCATCACGCGCGACCAGCTGGCCATGCGCATGACCGAGGCTGACTTCGATGCCGTGATCGCCGTGAACCTGAAGGGCACCTTCCTCTGCGCCCGGGCCGCCTGCAAGATCATGATGAAGGCGCGCAGCGGCAAGGTGGTGAACATCAGCAGCGTGGTGGGGATCAATGGCAACGCTGGCCAGGCCAATTACTCAGCCAGCAAGGCCGGGGTCATCGGCCTCACCAAGACTTTTGCCAAGGAATTCGCATCGCGGAACATCCAGGTCAATGCGGTGGCGCCGGGCTTCATCCGCACCCCCATGACCGAAAAGCTCACCGAGGAGCAGAAGGCCGCGCTCTTCGGCGCCATCCCCCTGGGGCGCTTCGGCGAGGCCCAGGACATAGCCGAGGCCATCTATTTCCTGGCTTCGCCGGCTTCTGATTACATCACCGGGCAGATCCTCCGCGTGGACGGCGGCCTGATGATGTAGGGCAGCAAGCGCTTCAGCACTAAACCAGAGCAACCCCAATCATAAGGAGATCCCAGCGTGGCTATCGAAGACAAGGTCAAGGAGATCATCGTGGATCAGCTCGGCGTGGATGCGGAGCAGGTGACCCCCGAAGCTTCCTTCATCGACGACCTGGGCGCCGATTCGCTCGACACCGTTGAGCTGGTCATGGCCTTCGAGGAAGAGTTCAACATCGAGATCCCGGATGAGGAAGCCGAGAAGATCAAGAAGGTTGGAGACGCCATCGAGTACATCAAGAGCCACGCCAAGGAAGCCTGAGCGGCGCGGAGCCTGGCAAGAGACCGGCGAATGCGAAAGGCGACCCCTTTCGCATTCGCTGTTTTACACCCCTTAAGCAGGAGTGCCCATCATCATGCAACGCCGAGTGGTCATCACGGGTTTGGGGGCCATCAGCCCCTTGGGCAATGACGTTGAGAGCACCTGGCAGGCGCTGCTGGCTGGCAAGAGCGGCGCGGCCCCCATCACCCAGTTCGACGCCAGCGCCTTTGACACGCGCTTCGCCTGCGAGGTGAAGGGCTTTCAGGTGGAAGCGTACATCGCCGACAAGAAAGAGGCCCGCCGCATGGACCCCTTTGTTCAGTTCGCCGTGGCCGCCAGCCGCCAGGCCCTGGATGACTCAGGGCTGGACCTGGACAAGGAGGACCGCGAGCGCATCGGCGTGCTGGTCGGCTCCGGCATCGGGGGCTTAAGGGTCATCGAGGCCCAGCACAAGGTGCTGCTGGAGAAGGGCCCGGGCCGGGTCAATCCCTTCCTCATCCCCATGCTCATCACCAACATGGCCCCCGGCCAGATCGCCATCCAGTACGGGCTCAAGGGCCCCAACCTCTCCATCTCCACGGCCTGCGCCACGGGCAACCATTCCATCGGCGAGGCCATGAAGACCGTGGCCCGCGGCTACGCGGACATCATGGTGGCCGGCGGCACCGAGAGCAGCATCACCCCCCTGGGGCTGGCCGGCTTCTGCTCGGCCAAGGCGCTCTCCAGCCGCAATGACGACCCCCAGGCCGCCAGCCGGCCCTGGGACAAGGACCGCGACGGCTTTGTGATGGGCGAGGGCTGCGGCATCCTCGTCCTCGAGGAGCTGGAGCACGCCAAGGCCCGCGGCGCCCGCATCTACTGCGAGATCGTCGGCTACGGCCTCTCGGACGACGCCTACCATATGACCAGCCCCCCCGCGGACGGGGAAGGCGGCGCCCGCGCCATGGCCATGGCGCTCAAGGATGGCGGCTTGCCCGCGGACAAGGTGGATTATGTGAACGCCCATGGCACCAGCACCGGCGTGGGCGACCCTGCCGAGACCATGGGCATCAAGAAGGTCTTCGGCGCCCATGCCAAGGATGGCCTGTGGGTCAGCTCCACCAAGAGCATGACCGGCCACCTGCTGGGAGCCGCGGGCGGGGTGGAGAGCGTCGTCTCCGCCAAGACCATCCAGACCGGCCTGGTGCACCCCACCATCAACCTGCACAACCCGGATGAGGGCTGCGACCTGGACTATGTCCCCCTCAAGGGCCGCGAGCGAAAGGTCAAGGTGGTGCTCTCCAACAGCTTCGGCTTTGGCGGACACAATGCCTCGCTGTTGTTCCAGGCCTTTGAAGGTTGAGCGTGAACCCGGCAGATGGGCTGGCCGCCAGGCAGCAGGCCATCCTGGAGCGCCTGCAGGGCCTGGGCATCAAGGCGCGCCAGCCTGAGCTCTTTTTGCAGGCCTTCACCCATTCCAGCGTGCTCAATGAGTGGGCGCCCGGCGCCCTGGCGAGCAACGAGCGCTTGGAATACCTGGGGGACGCGCTGCTGGGCGCGGCGGCGGCTGACCACCTCTTCCGCCGCCATCCGGGCCTGCCGGAAGGCCAGCTCTCCAAGCGCAAGGCCGCCCTGGTGGCCGAAGCGTCCCTGGCGGAATGGTTCCTCGAGCTCAAGCTGGCCCCCTTGCTCATGCTGAGCAAGGGGGAGGAGAAGGGCGGCGGCCGGGCCCGGCCCGCGCTCTGCGCGGATGCCTTTGAGGCATTCCTGGGGGCCATCTACCTTGACCAGGGCTTTAGCGCCCTGGTCCGCTTTTTGGCGCCGCTCTTTGATTCCCGTGAGACCCCGCTCACAGAAACTGACCCTAAATCCAAGCTGCAAGAGCACCTTCAACGTAGGGAATTGATGAAGCCAAGCTATGTGGTGGAGACAAGCACGGGCCCTGACCATGCCCGCTGCTTCACCGTGGCGGTATACAGCGGGAAGGCCCTGCTCGGGCATGGGCAGGGGCAGAACAAGCGCTCGGCAGAGAAGCAGGCTGCCGTGGACGCCTTGAGCCGGCTTGAGCACGCGGCCCAATAGGGAAGCACAGGCCTCGCGCTAGTGAAAAAACTCACAAGGTGAGCCATGAAAGATCAAATCCTTGATGACGCGGTCCTGACCACCCAGCTGGACAAGGTAGTGGCTTGGGGCCGGAAATACTCCCTCTTCAACTACCCCTTTGTCACTGCCTGCTGCGGCATGGAATTCATGGCCTCGTCGGCATCGCACTATGACACCGACCGCTTTGGCGCCGTCTTCCCGCGCTTCTCCCCGCGCCAGAGCGACCTGCTGATGGTGGTGGGCACCATCAACCACAAGATGGCGCCCGCCCTCAAGCGCGTCTACGACCAGATGTGCGAGCCCAAATGGGTGGTGGCCTTCGGCGTGTGCGCCACCTCAGGCGGCTTCTACCAGAACTACGCCACGGTCCCCGGCATTGACACCATCATCCCGGTGGACATGTACATCCCTGGCTGCCCGCCCCGGCCGGAGACCATCATCGACGCGCTGGTCAAGCTGCAGGCCCGCATCCAGGGCCAGCGCCAATCCTTGGTATAGCCCATGAGCGAGAGCGCACTCTATCAGAAGCTGGCTTCAAGCCTGGGCCTGGAGGGGCTGCCGGAGGAGAGCCTTGGCACGGTCAGCGCCCTGGTGGTGCCGGCCGCGTCCTGGCATGCGGCAGCCTTGTGGCTCAAGCAGCAGGGCTTTTCCATGCTCATCGAGCTGGGCGCGGCCGATTACTCCAAGCACCCCCTGCCGCATCCCGGCCGCTATGCCGTGGCCGCGCATTTCATGGCCTTGCCCGGCTTTGAGCGCGCCTGCCTCAAGGCCTATGTGCCGGCTGAATCGCCAGCCTTGCAGAGCCTCTGCGGCCTCTACGCCGCTGCCAACTGGTATGAGAGGGAGGCTTGGGACATGTTCGGCATCGATTTCCCGGGCCATCCCGAGCTGAAGCGCATCCTCATGTATGAGGGCTTCGAGGGCCACCCCCTGCGCAAGGATTACCCGCTGGGCCGCATGCAGCCGCTCATCCCCATGCGCGAGGCCGTGGACTACGAGGCGGTGCGCCAGGCCGCGCGCCGCGCCGGCCAAGGGGGCGCCTGATGTCCATGCACATCGAGCAGAAGCTGCCCTCCTACCGCAGCGAGGCCAAGGCCATGGGCCTGGAGCCCATGGCCATCAACCTGGGCCCCTCCCATCCGGCCATGCACGGCACCATCCGCATCAAGGCCCACCTGGAGGGCGAGACCATCGTCTTCGCCGATGTGGAGATGGGCTACCTGCACCGCGGCTTTGAGAAGACCGCCGAGGCCAAGACCTGGAACCAGGTGGTGCCCTACACCGACCGGCTCAATTATGTCAGCCCCATCATCAACAACGTGGGCTACGCCCTGGCGGTCGAGAAGCTCATCGGCATCCAGGTGCCTGAGCGCGGCCAGTATGTGCGCCTCATCATGAGCGAGATCAGCCGCATCACCGACCATCTCACCTGCATCGGCGCCTCAGCCATGGAGCTGGGCGCCTTCACCGCCTTCCTCTACTTCATCAAGGCCCGCGAGTACTTCTGGCAGCTGGTGGAGGAGGTGACCGGCGCGCGGCTCACCATCAGCTACACGCGCGTGGGCGGCATCACGCGCGACTTGACGCCCGATTTCAGGGAGCGCTTCGCCTTCTGCGCCGCTGAGCTGGAGAAGTCCATGGCCGAGGTGGACGGCCTGCTCTCGCGCAACCGCATCTTCCTGGACCGCATGGACGGCGTGGGGGTGATGGACCGGGAGCGCAGCCTCTCCTATGGCTTCACCGGCCCCTTGCTGCGTGCCGCCGGCGTGGCCTATGACGTGCGCAAGGCCTTCCCCTACCTGGTCTATGACCGGCTGGATTTCGAGGTGCCCACGGGCAGCAAGGGCGACAACCTGGACCGCTACCATGTGCGCATGGAGGAGATGCGCCAGAGCCTGGCCATGATCCGCCAGGCGCTGCAGCAGATCCCCGAAGGCCCCATCAATGTGGCCGACCCCCGCGTCATGCTGCCCGACAAGCAGGCGGTCTACACCAACATCGAAGCCTTGATGAACCACTTCAAGCTGATCATGCCCGGCCACGGCATCCGCCCGCCGGCGGGGGAGGTCTACTTCCCGGTGGAGGGCGGCAACGGCGAGCTGGGCTTCTGGGTCATCAGCGACGGCAGCGACCGCCCCTATCGGGTGAGGGTGCGGCCGCCCTGCTTCCCCCTGATGGCCGGGGTGGAGGAGATGATCTTGGGCGAGCAGGTGGCGGACTTGATCCCCATCTTCGGAGCCATCAACATGATCGCCGGGGAGCTGGACCGATGACAGAGCTTGACGCCGCCATGAAGAGCCGCTTCGACCAGGTGCGGGCCCTGTATCCCGAGGCCCAGGCCGCGGTCATCCCGCTGCTGCATCTGATGCAGGCATCGGCCGGCACGGCCGGCCCGGAGGCCCAGCGCACGGTCGCGGAATACCTGGGCGTGCCGCTGGTGAAGGTGCATGAGGTGGTGAGCTTCTACACCATGCTGGACGAGAAGCCGAGGGGGCGGCACCACATCATGGTCTGCAAGACCTTGAGCTGCGCCCTCAGGGGCTCCCAGCCGGTGTTCGATGCCCTGGTGCGCGAGCTGGGCATCCAGCCCGGCCAGGTGACAGCGGATGGGGCCTTCAGCCTGGAGGCAGTGGAATGCCTGGGCGCCTGCGACATGGGCGCGGCCATCCAGGTGGGGGACAGGCTCTATGGCCAGATGGATGAGGAGAAGGCCCTCCGCCTGCTCAAGCAGCTGAGGGCCGAAGGGGGCGCCTCATGAGCGAGCTGCTGCTCACCCGCAACTTTGGCGACCCAACCGCCTTGAGCCTGGAGGGCTATGAGGCCAAGGGCGGCTACCAGGCCCTGCGCAAGGCCCTGGCCATGGAGCCAGCGGCCCTGGTGGAAGAGGTCAAGAAGGCCGGCCTGCGCGGCCGCGGCGGCGCGGGATTCTCCACCGGCACCAAGTGGGGCTTCCTGCCCAAGGAGGATGGCCTTCCCCGCTATCTGGTGGTGAACGCCGATGAGGGCGAGCCAGGCACCTTCAAGGACCGCCCGCTCATGGAGCAGGACCCCCACCAGCTGCTGGAAGGCATCATCATCGCCAGCTTCGCCCTGCGCGTGAACCGGGCCTACATCTACATCCGCGGCGAGTTCCGCCAGAGCCTGGCCCGCATGGGCGAGGCCATCAGCCAGGCGAGCGCCAAGGGCTACCTGGGCTCTCATGTGCTGGGCAGCGCCTTCAGCCTGGAGGTCAGCACCCATCCCGGCGCCGGTGCCTACATCTGCGGCGAGGAGACGGCGCTGCTGGAGTCGCTGGAGGGGCACAAGGGCCAGCCGCGCCTCAAGCCGCCCTTCCCGGCGCTGCGCGGGCTCTTCGGCCGGCCCACCATCATCAACAACGTGGAGACCCTCTGCTGCGTGCCGCACATCGTCAGCCGGGGCGCCGAGGCCTGGGCGGCGCTCGGCGTGGAGAAGAACGGCGGCACCAAGATGTACTGCGTCAGCGGCCAGGTGGCCAAGCCCGGGGTCTTCGAGCTGTGGCATGGGGTCACCCTGCGCTCGCTCATCGAGGAGCAGGCGGGCGGGCCCCTGCCGGGGCGCCGCGTCAAGGCGGTCATCCCCGGCGGCTCCAGCTCGCCGGTGCTCACCGCGGACGAGCTGGATGTGCGCATGGATTTCGACAGCCTGATGAGGGCCGGCAGCATGCTGGGCTCGGCGGCGGTGATCGTGATGGATGACAGCACCAGCCTGGTGCGCGCCCTGCACAACCTGACCGCCTTCTACAGCCATGAGAGCTGCGGCCAGTGCACGCCCTGCCGCGAGGGCACGGCCTGGCTGCACAAGATCCTCACCAAGATCGTCAACGGCCAGGGGACCATCGCCGACCTGGACCGCATGAGCAGCATCTGCGACGCCATGGTCGGCAAGACCATCTGCGTGCTGGCAGACGCCTGCGCCTTCCCGGTGCAGTCCTTCACCCGCAAATTCCGCCCTGAGTTCGAGGAGTACATCCGCTCTGGCAAGCGCTGGTCTCTGACCGGCTGGCGCGAAGAGAAGCCGAGCGCCGGCTCCCTGGGAGGCCACTGATGCCCGCCATCACCATCAACGGCAAGCCGCTGGAGGTGGCGGCTGGCACCAACCTCATCGAGGCCGCTCGCCTGGCGGGCGCGGACGTGCCTCATTTCTGCTATCACCCCGGGCTCTC
>CAYXCT010000094.1:0-8288 GCA_964463435.1 uncultured bacterium
CAGCTGGCGGGTGGTGTAGCCCAGCAGCTTGGCGGCCCGCAGCTGCACCCCGCCGCTCTTGCGCAAGGCGTCCACGATCTGCGCCTTCTCCATGCCGGCCAGGGCCTGGGGCAGCAGCGCCGAGCCGCCCGCGGCAGCCGGCGCGGCAGCGGGAAGCATGGCCCCGCCCTCGCGGATGGAGAGCGGCAGGTCCTCGGGCAGCACCGGGCCCTGGCGCGAGAGCACCACCAAGCGCTCGATGCAGTTCTCCAGCTCGCGCACATTGCCCGGCCAGGGATAAGCCCGCAGGTGCTCCAGCACGCCGGGGGAGAGGACAGCCTGCTTGCCGTTCTCGTCGTTGAAGCGCGCCAAGAAGTGCTCGATCAGCAACTCCACATCCTCCTCGCGCTCGCGCAGCGGCGGCAGGAAGATGGGGATGACATTCAGGCGGTAGTAGAGGTCCTCGCGGAAGAGCCGCTGGCGCAGGGCCAGCTCCAGGTCGCGGTTGGTGGCCGCGATCACCCGCACATCCACCGACAGGGTCTTGCTGCCGCCCACCCGCTCGAACTCGCGCTCCTGCAGCACCCTGAGCAGCTTCATCTGGGTGGCCGAGCTGATGTCGCCGATCTCGTCCAAGAAGAGGGTGCCGCCATCCGCCAGCTCAAAGCGGCCCTTGCGGGCCTCCACCGCCCCGGTGAAGGCCCCCTTCTCGTGGCCGAAGAGCTCGCTCTCCAAGAGCGACTCGGGCAGGGCCGCGCAGCTGACGCGCACAAAGGGCTTCTCGGCGCGCGGGCTGTTGTAATGCAGGGCCCGCGCGATCAGCTCCTTGCCCGTGCCGCTCTCCCCGCGGATGAGCACCGTGCTCTTGGTGGGGGCCACGCGGTCCACCACCTCATAGACCGCCTTCATCTTGCCCGAGCCGCCCACCACATTGGCCAGCCGGTAGCGCGACTTCAGCTCCTGGGCCAGGCCGGCATTGCGGGCCATCAGCGCCGCCCGCTCCTTCTCCACGGTCCAGGCCAGCTTCACCGCCTGGCCTATCATGCTGGCCAGCACGGTGAGGAAGCGCACATCCTCCTCCAGCGCCACGCTGTCATCCGCGAAGATGCGGTCCACCGAGATGGCGCCCAGCATCTCCCCGCCCACCTTGATGGGCACGCAGAGGAAGCTCAGGTTCTGGCGCTTCAGGTCGCGGGCCTTGGTGCGGTTGAGGAAGCGCGGCTCCTTGCCCACGTCCGGCACGATGATGGGCAGGCCCTTCTCCAGCACCTTGCCGGTGATGCCCTCGCCCAGCTCGTAGCGCCCGCGGGCCATCTCCTCACGGGTCAGGCCGTGGGCGGCCCAGATGCTGAAATCGCCGGCCTCGCGGTCGCGCAGCACCAAAGTGCCGCGGCGCAAGCCCAGCATCTCGGCCAGCACATCAAAGGCCTTGCCGGTGGTCACCTTCAGGTCCAGCGAGCCGGCCAAAGCGCGGCTCACCTCATACAGGGCGGTGAGCTCAGAGATCTTGCGGGAGAGCAGGTCCGAGACCATGGCATCCTTGGGTGGGCGACAAAAATGTCAGCCGCGCGGGTTTCGTTCAAAAGGGTGGTTATTCTACAAAAATGTAACCCCCATGGGAACCCGATAATGCGCGGCATGCCCGCCGCCTCATTCCACCGTCACGCTCTTGGCAAGGCTGCGCGGCCAGCCGCGCTTCCTCAGATCTTTATTCTACTGTGACGCTTTTGGCAAGGTTGCGCGGCCAGCCGCGCCTCCTCAGATCTTTATTCTACTGTGACGCTTTTGGCAAGGTTGCGCGGCTGGTCGACATCACAGCCCCGGCGCACGGCGATGTGATAGGCCAGCAGCTGGAGGGGGATGACGGTCAAGAGCGGGCTGGCCTCCTCGGCGCAATCCGGGATGCTCATCACCGCCGCGGCCTTCTGGGCCGCCTCCAGGTCGCCCTCGGTGGCCACCACCAGGATCTTCCCCTCCCTGGCCCGCGCCTCCTCAACGTTGCTCATCACCTTGTCATAATGGCGGCCGCGCGGGACCAGCGCCACCACCGGCAGGTCCTCATCGATGAGCGCGATGGGCCCGTGCTTCATCTCGCCGGCCGGGTAGCCCTCGGCGTGGATGTAGCTGATCTCCTTGAGCTTGAGCGCGCCCTCCAAGGCGATGGGATAGTTGAGCCCGCGGCCAAGGTAGAGGAAGTCGCGGTGGTGGGAGAAGGCCTTGGCGATGGCCTGGATGGCGGCATCCTGCTTGAGGATGGCCTCCACCTGGCGCGGCACCTTGCGCAGGGCGTCCAGCAGCTGCCCCGCCCGCTCGGCGCTGAGGCTCCCGCGGCGGCGGCCCAGGTAGACGGCCAGCAGGTAGAGGGCCGTGAGCTGGGCGGTGAAGGCCTTGGTGCTGGCCACGCCGATCTCGGGCCCGGCATGGGTGTAGAGCGTGCCCTGGGCCTCGCGGGTGATGGAGCTGCCCAGCACGTTGCAGATGCTGGCAGTGCGGGCGCCGCGGGCCTTGGCCTCGCGCAGGGCCGCCAGGGTGTCGGCGGTCTCGCCCGACTGGCTGATGACCACCACCAGGTCGCCCGGCCCCACCAGGGGGTCGCGGTAACGGAACTCGCTGCCGATGTCCACCTCCACGTTCAGCCCGGCGAAGGCTTCGATGTAGAACTTGCCCACCAGGGCCGCATGCCAGCTGGTGCCGCAGGCCACCAGGGCCACGCGGCGCAGGCCCCGGGCCTCAGCATCGCTGATCTCCAGCGCCTCCAGGGTGACATCGCGCTCCGCCTCGAGGATGCGGCCGCGCAGGGTGTCCTCGATCACCCGGGGCTGCTCATAGATCTCCTTGAGCATGAAGTGCTTGTAGCCGGCCTTCTCGGCCTGCATGGGGTCCCACTGGATGCGGACGCTCTTGCGCTCCACCGCAGAGCCATCCGGCCGGCTGATGCGCACGCCTTCCTTCTCCAGCACGGCCAGGTCGCCGTCCTCCAAGAAGACCACCTCGCGGGTGTGGTCCAGCAGGGCCGGCACATCGCTGGCCAGGTACTGGGCGCCCTGCCCCAGGCCCAGCACCAGCGGGCTGCCGCGCCGCGCCGCCACCAGCCGGCAGGGCTCGCCCGCAAAGACCACGCCCAGGCCATAAGTCCCCTCCACGCGCGCCAGGGCCTGGCGCACCGCCGCCTCCAGCCCCCCGCCGTCCTTGAGCCCCTCCTCGATCAAGTGCGCCAGCACCTCGGTGTCAGTCTCACTCTTGAACTGATGGCCCTGGGCGGCCAGCTCCGCGCGCAGGCTGCGGTAGTTCTCGACGATGCCGTTGTGGATGACCGCCAGCCGGCCGCTGCAGTCCGTGTGGGGGTGGGCATTGGCCTCCGAAGGCTTGCCATGGGTGGCCCAGCGGGTGTGCCCCAGCCCCACCGTGGCCTGCATGGGCCTGTCCTTGAGCGCCTTCTCCAGGTTGGCCAGCTTGCCCACCGCCCGCCGCAGCTCCAGCTGGCTGCCGGACACGCAGGCCAGCCCGGCCGAGTCATAGCCCCGGTACTCCAGCCGCCGCAGGCCCTCCACCAAGATGCCCACCGCGGGCTCGCTGCCCACCACTCCCATGATGCCGCACATGCTGCCTCCTCAGTCTCCGGCCGCCATGGCGTCGGAGAGCTTCGCGAATTCATCCAGCCGCAGGGTCTCGGCGCGGCGGCCGCCGTCAATGCCAGAGCAGCGCAGGGCCCCATCCACTTGTTCCTGGCCCCAAGGGCTGCCCGGCGCCATCAGCAGGCAGTTGCGCAGGGTCTTGCGCCGCTTGCCAAAGCCGGTGCGGATGACCTTGAAGAGCAGGCCTGCGTCCCGCACCGGCACCCTCAGCCCCGGCAGCCGCTCAAAGAGCACCAGGGCTGAATCGACCTTGGGCGGAGGGGTGAAGGCGCCGGGCAGCACCCGCCGCAGCACCCGCACATCCGCGCGCGCCTGGGCCATCAGGGTCAGGGCGCTGTAGTCCTTGGTGCCCGGCCGCGCCTGCAGGCGCTCGCCCACCTCCCACTGGCACAGGCAGGCCATGCGCGTGAAGGCCAGGCCGCCCTCCAGCACCTGGGCCAGGATGGGCGTGGTGATGTAGTAGGGCAGGTTGGCCGCCACATGGAAGGCGCGGCCGCCGAAGGAGCGCTGGGCCAGGCCCGAGAGCTCGCATTCCAGCACATCCGCCTGCACCAGCTCAAAGTTGGCGCGGCTGCCAAAGCGCTCCTTGAGCACGGCGCAGGCCTTGGCGTCCACCTCCACCGCCAGCACCGGCAGGCCCAGCCCCAGCAGGGCCTCGGTCATGGCGCCCAAGCCCGGGCCGATCTCCAAGATGGCATCCTGCGGCCCGGGGGCCAGCCCGGCGATGGCTTCCTGCACCACGCTGGCGTCGCGCAGAAGGTGCTGGCCCAGCCCCTTCTTGGTGTGGAAGCCGGCAAAGCGGGCCGCGGCCCGCGGTATCTCCAGGCGCTGCGTCATCGGGCCCCCCGCTGCCGCGCGCTCAGCTCCAGCGCCAGGCGCAGCGCGGCCTTCATGCTGCCGGGGTCGGCGATCCCCTTGCCGGCGATGTCAAAGGCGGTGCCATGGTCCGGCGAGGTGCGGGCGAAGGGCAGGCCCAGCGTCACATTCACCCCGCTGTCAAAGGCCAGCAGCTTGAGCGGGATGAGGCCCTGGTCATGGTAGAGGCAGAGCACGGCATCGAACTCGCCGCGCAGGGCCTTGACGAAGACCGTGTCAGCCGGGTAGGGCCCCTGCACGGTGAATCCCCTCTCCCGGCGCAGCAGCTTGAGGGCCGGGGCCAGCACCCGGGCCTCCTCATCGCCAAAGGCCCCGGCCTCGCCGGCATGGGGATTGAGCGCAGCCAGGCCCAGGCGCGGCCGCTGGATGCCAAAGCGCTGGGCCAGGCCGAGGCCAGCCAGGCGCGCCGCTTCCGCCACGCTTTGCGGGCTCAGGCTAGCCAGGGCCCGGCGCAGGCTCACATGGCGGGTGACCAAGAAGACGCGCAGGCCGCCGCCCGCCAGCAGCATGCCCACCTGCCGGGGCTTGAGCCCGCAGAGCTGGGCCAGCATCTCGGTGTGGCCGGGCCAGGGCTCGCCCGCCAAGTGCAGGGCCTCCTTGCTGAGCGGGGCGGTCACCAGGGCCTGCGCCTGGCCGGAGAGCGCCAGCCGCGCGCCAGCGCGCACCGCCTGGGCCGCCAGGGCGCCAGAGGCGGCAGAGGGCCGGCCCAGGCGCCAGCGCCCGGCGTCGGGCAGGGCCAGCCAGCGCAAGCCAGCGCGCGGGGCCAGCGCCGGCCATAGGGCCTTGGGCACGCTGGCCGGGCTGCCGCAGACAAGCCAATGGGCGGCGCGGGCCAAGCCGCGGTCAGCCAGGGCCTTGGCCGCCACCTCCGGGCCGATGCCGGCCGGGTCCCCCAGGCTCAGCGCCAGGCAGGGCTTCTCAGTCTTTGCGGGTCTTGAGGACAAAGGTCAAGGCCTCCAGCTCGGAGGTGAAATCCACATCGCGCAGCGCCACGCCCGCGGGCAGGGAGAGCCGGGCTGGCGAGAAGTTGAGGATGGCAGGGATGCCGGCCGCCACCGCCAGGGCGGCGCAATCCTGGGCCGCATCAGCCGGCACCGTGATGATGGCGATCTCGATGCCCTTGGCCCGCGCGGTCTCAGCCAGCGCCGAGAGCGGCTCGATGCGCACGCCCTCCACCTCCCAGCCCTGCTTCTCCTCATCCGAGTCAAAGGCCGCGGCGATGCGGAAGCGCATGCGCTTGAACCCGCCGTATTGCATCAGGGCTTGGCCCAAGCGGCCCGCGCCGATGATGGCCACCGCCCAGTCGCGGTCCAGCCCCAGGATGGCGGAGATCTTGAGCGAGAGCTTGTCAGCGGCGTAGCCCACCCCCCGGCGGCCGAACTGGCCGAAATAGGCCAGGTCCTTGCGCACCTGGGCGGCATTGATGCCGGTGCGCTCCTCCAGCTCCTGGCTGCTCAAGGTCTCATGCCCTTCGCGCTGGGCCAGCTGGAAGCTGCGCAGGTAGACCGAGAGGCGGCTGATGGTGGTGAGCGGGATGCGGGCTTTGATGGGCATGATGCGGGATTCACCAGAGAAGGCAAGGTTGTGCAGCCATGTTATCAGCCGCCGGGGCCCTGTGCCAAGGCCCCATTTAATCCTGGCCCGGGCCCGCGGCCTGGGCTCCCTGCCCTTCTTCCGCGCTGGGCGCCGGCCCCAAGAGCGCCGGGGCGGCGGCTGCCAGGGGGCGCTGGCGCAGGGCGAAGCGCTCGCGCCGCTCCGGCGTGTCCAGCTTGAGCCGGGCCAGGTCATCGGCGATGACGGCTGGCTCGAGGCGCACGGCTCCCTGGCTCTGCCGCAGCAGCTCCTGGGCCAAGCGGCGCGCATCCCAGCTGGGGTGCTTGGCCAGCATGGGGTAGATCAGCTCGCGCTCCTCCAGGCTCACCAGCCTCAGCTCTTCCTTCACCACGCGCTGGCCCTTCAGCGCCCGCGCCTTCCCCAGGCGCTTGCGCTGCGACTTGTAGTAGCGCCAGGCGGCAGGGGTCACGTTGTGCCGGCGGCAGGCCTCGGCCACGCTCATCTTCTTGCGCTCGATCAGGTCGGTGAGGCCCTCCAGGATGGAGCGCCGCATCTCCATCTCGCTGAGCCCCTCCTTGATGGCCACCAGGGTGATGTCATCGAACTGGGGGGCCTCGCCGGTGAAGGCGGCCACCGCCTCCTTCACCTTCTGCACGAACTCCGCGGCCGGCAGCTCGTGGTGCAGGCGCACCAGGGACAGGAAGCGGTCCATGCCGAACTGCTCGCGCCGGTCGTTCATGGCCTCGACGATGCCGTCGGTGTAGGCCACCAGGATGTCGCCCTTGGAGAGGTGAACCTTCTCCTCGGTGAGGCTGCGGGCGAACTGCCCGCGGTCCGAGAGCTGGATGCCCAGCGGGAACCCGCGCGGCTTCAGCAGGTAGGTCTTCTGGGTGGCGGCCCGGTAGAGCACCAGGGGGTCGTGGCCGGCGCAGGCGAAGCGGATCTCGCGCTTGTGGGCGTCCAGCACCAGGTAGAAGAGGGTGACGAACATGCCCTTCTTCATGTCGTCCATCACGAACTCATTCACCAGGCCCAGCACCTTGGCGGGGCTCAAGTTGTTGCGGGCTTCGCCGCGCAGCGAGGTGCGGATCATGGTCATCACCAGCGAGCCGGGCACGCCCTTGCCGGAGACGTCGGCCACGCAGATGCCCATATGCTTGCGGTCCACCTGGATGAAGTCATAGTAGTCGCCGCCCACATCCTTAGCCGCCAGGTAGTAGTCGCCCAGGTCGTAGCCCTCAAGGGCCGGCATGGCGCGCGGCAGCAGGGTGCGCTGGATCTCCTTGGCCACCTCCAGCTCCTTCTTGAGGGCCTCCTGCTCGATCTTGCCCTGCTGGGCCCGGGTGAGGCTGCTGGTCATCTCGTTGAAGGCGGCGGCGATGCGGCCGAACTCATCGGTGCCGGTGAGGTTGATGCGATGGTCCAGCTTGCCCTCGCCGATGGCCATCACCCCCTCGGTGAGCACCCGCATGGGCGAGATGATGATCTTGATGAGCAGCCAGGACCCGGCCACCCCGACGGCCAGCACCAGCAGGCCCAGCACGGCCAGATGGACCTGCTGGTCGCGCACCGCCTGCCGGATGACATCCTCGCGCAGCCCGATGTGCACCTCGCCGAAGCGGCGGTTGCCGTCTAGGATGGCCACCCCGATGTCGTCAACCCGGCCCAGATTCGGATCCATCCAGGGGATGACCAGGGGGCGCGAGTCTGAGCGTGCCACGCCCGGCGGGGGCTGGTAGCGGGTGAAGACCTTGGCTAGGTCCCCGTGTCCCAGGATCATCCCGCTGTCATCGACCACCAGGGCGTAGGCCAGCGAATCATCGTGGGCCAGCACATCATTCACCAGGCTGGTGAGCAGCAGGTCCTCGCGCTTGTAGAGCCGGTCCAGGCTGGAGGCCGCCAGGTTCTGCGCCGCGCTCTTGGCGCTCTCCATGTAGCGGGCCTTCAAGCTGCTCTGCTGGATCCAGGTGCCATAGCTGAAGACCAGCGCGATGATGAAGGCCATCAGCAGCGTGGCCCGGAAGATGAACATGTCGCGCATGCTGGCGGCCTTGGGGCCGGCGCCGCCCAGCCAGGCCGGCAGGTGGGCCCAAAGCCCCGCGCGGCGCGGCAGCCGCTTCCAGAGCACCAGGTGGTTGCCGTCCTGCTGGGCGGTGTAGCGTGAGGCGTCGGTCATGCGGCGGATGAACCAGATGCCCAGCCCGCCCTTGCGCCGGGTGGCCACGTACATGTTCAGGTCCGGCG
>CAYXCT010000095.1:0-8042 GCA_964463435.1 uncultured bacterium
TAAATAGCCACGCCATTATTTTCCCAGTCAGTTTTGCATCCCGCATCCAATTCCATCCCAAAATTAACACGCCACCCAACAACGCGACAAATGCCGTGCGAGATTTTGTAGCAAACAGCTCAATTAATCCGATTATTACGGCGACAATAATTATCCGCTTAAATGTTTTCTCGTATTTTCTTTCTTTTAAATAAACAAGCATTTTTAAAATTACCATGATATTAATAAATGCAATTGAATTGGTTCCAGAAATCGGCGTTACCATACGATGTGCTGCGTCAAAGAATCCGCCAAAATCAATAAAATATAGGTTAAAAAAAATATACAATATTCCAGAAATCATTAACCCATCCGAAAATTCGTCAGCCATACGGTCATTGGTGACTTTGACAAATATGGCTGCAGCGGGTAAAAGTGCTATATACCTAAAAAGGCCTGCGCTATTGCCCCCATTTAAGATCCACGAAATAATTGAAGTCATAACGAAAATATATACAAACATTAAAAATTTTTTATCGTATATTTTCCAACTTGTTTTATTTGGAAAGATAACGAGAATATACAAAGTTAATAGCAACGAGGATGTTTGCCAAGCAATCTTTTGTTCAATGCCCCCAAAGGCAGTCCCAATGCCCCAAATTAGGCCAGCTAATAAGTATCCCATCATTACCTCAAATATCATGGCCGCCGAATTTATTTAAATATCGATAATCTTTTAAAAAATTTAATTATTTAAAATTTTTTTTACTTATTAATTTTCCGGTTATCCCCCGCCAAACTGTAGCAAATTCCCCAGGGTCCTGTTTCCACCATGAAAACCCGGAAATACCTAAGAACAAAAAGCCTGCCAATAACTGGACCCAAATGAACTGGAATTTCAATGTTACAATCCAAAGAAGTGCCCATACAATTGCGCTGACAGATGCTGGATTAACCCATTTGTTAATTTGAGAGAGATTAATGTATCTTTTAATGGGCCAAATGCAAATAATGCCTCCAAGAAGTGTCGCTAACGCACAACCAATAGCCGCGCCCGTGGCGCCTCCTCGTATTGCACCTACCCCTGTGAACCCAGTCACTAATGCTGCCTGTACTATGCTTATTACGAGTAATGCTCGGTACCGACCATTCGCATTTAAGTATGCTGTTCCTGCCACCCACATGCCCTGTAGTAGTAGGCCTAAGCTAGCAACAATCACTACTGAAATTGCAGGTAACCACTTGGCCGGGAGAAAAACAACAATCAATGGCCGCGCCCAAAAAGCTTGCGTCCCACATGCAACAAATAGAAGCGCTGTCATCATCCAGGCGGCCTTCAGCATTGCTTCTTCCCTTCGCCCTTTTTCACTTGGAAGATTTGCAAATGCAGAAAAAAAGACCTCACGCAAATTCCCCGCTAACAAAAAAACAGCTTGGCTAGCTAAAGCCCACCCCCAGCTAAAAAAACCCGTTGACTCTGCCCCAAGTGCATAACCACAAATTAGTACTGGAGCCTGGGTTTGTAACGCGCTAAGCAAGCCGGATATTGAAAGCGCAATACTAGGGCTAAATATTTCTCGAATAACAGGTATGTTTGGTGGCGCAAAGCGGAACCTGGCACCACATGTCAACATAACTGCTGAATCAACCATCTGTCGCAATACGAGGGGAGCCACAATCGCATAAGGTCCCAGCCCCAGCCATGCAAGGCCTACCATTGCGCCTGTATACGCTGAGCCACAGCTCAATCTTGAAATTGCCAACTGTTTAAAATGCATTTTTCTTTTTAAATCTACAGCTAACACTGTATTCGGAGTTGCAGCAAATGCGGCTAATGCCATAAGCAGAAAAAAATTCTTTAAGTTTTCCCCTTTAAAAATTGGGTGAAGAATTGATAAAACCGCTAAAATTATAATAGTAAAAATCGTAAAAATTAATGAGAGCCAAAACCCCTGACTAGCTTCTTCAAGGTATCGCCCTCGCTGTAAAAGAACATCCCCAATCCCTCCAATTGAAAGCACTGTGACAACTGCGACTACGGAGATGGCTATATTAGCAA
The DNA here is from genome assembly GCA_964463435.1 of uncultured bacterium. Classification (GTDB taxonomy): domain Bacteria; phylum Oederibacteriota; class JAJYGY01; order JAJYGY01; family JAJYGY01; genus CAYXCT01. The sequence goes on from CAYXCT010000095.1 coordinate 2,039, forward strand.
CGCCCATATCCTTTGGCACAAGGAACCAAGCCAATGCGAATTGGCCGAGAGTGGTCGCTCCCTTATTCGCTAAAGCAAGGCTTATGTTCCAAGTCGCGCCATTAATCGCTTTGCTCTTTAAATGTTCCATAGCACCCTTGCTAATACAATAAAGGCCCGGCAAAGCCTGGCCTTTGTTATCATCCGTGTTTTGATTAACCCCAATTAGCAAAGTTTCCTATTTCCCCACCCTCAAGCCTGTTTCTTCGCAACTTTGCTATCAATGTTCCCACTCTTCTTCTCCCCTGCCTTCCCCCTATGCCCATATCCATACCCATATCCATACCCGTACCCATACCCCGCGCCATACCCATAGCCATAGCGCCGCTTGCGCAGGTCCAAAGCGTTCAGCAGCACCCCCAGCACGCGCGCCTTGACCGATGCCAGATGCTCCACGGCCCGCCGTACAGCGTCCTTGGTGCTCTCATCAGCCCTGGCCAGCAATATGGTGCCATCCAGCTGGGCGGCCAGCACCACGCTGTCCGTCACCGGCAATATGGGCGCGCCGTCAAACACCACAATGTCATAGCCCGCCTCAAGCTGGGCCACCACCCGCTTCATGGCCGGGCTGCCTAAGAGCTCTGCCGGGTTGGGCGCCATCACCCCGCAAGGCATTAGGCTCAACCCCTTCACCGGGCTTGGCACCACCAAGTCATCAATCACGGCCTGGCCGGAGATGAGCAGGGGCAGGCCCTGCTTGGGGCTCACATCAATGCCAAAGATGCTGTGCAGGCCCGGCTTGCGCAGGTCGGCGTCAACCAAGAGCACGCTCTTGCCGGCCTGGGCCAGGGCAATGGCCAGGTTGGCATTGGTGAGGCTCTTGCCCTCGCCGCTGCCGGCAGAGAGCACGGTAAGGCTCTTCAAGCCCTCCAGCGCGGTAAAGGTGAGGTTGGTGCGCAGTATCTTGTAGCTCTCGCGGTAAAAAGTGTAGTCAAAGGCAGGGTTGGTGATGAGCGTTGCGCCTGGGCCAGGGCCCAGGTCCTTCTCTTCGGCCATGAAATCTGGCACCAGGCCAAGGCACGCCAGGCCCGTGGCCTTGGCCAGGTCGTGCTCGCTCTGCACGGTGTCATCCAGATGCTCGGCGCCAAAGGCCAGGCCTATGCCCAAGAGCAGGCCCAGCACCAGGGCCAGCACCAGGGTCTGGCGCTTCTTGGGCGCCACCGGCTTGGCCGGCACCAGGGCGCTATCCACCATCACTATGCCGGTCTCGTCCACGTTCTCTTCAATGCGCGCTTCTTGCTCTTTGGTGAGCAAAAAGTTGTAGATGGCCTCGTCCACCTTGGTCTCGCGGCTCAAGCGCACCAGCTCCATCTCGTCCTTGGGCAGCTTGGCCATTTCGGCGTCCAATTGCCGCTGGGCCTCTTTCAACTGGGCCTGCACCTCTTGCATGCGGGGGTGCTCGGGGCTGAACTGGCTGGCCAGGGTGGCGCGCTCAATCTCAAGGTTCATCACCTGGGTCTTCATGGCCACCATGGGGTCCGCGGCGCGGCTGTTGCTCTCATTGCTGCCGCCCAGGCTGGCCAGCACCTTCTTGTCGGTGCTGAAGCGCTGCAGTATCTCTTCGCCTTCGCTGAGCCGCTGCTTCACCTGGGCCAGCTGGTCGCTGATGAACTCAGCCCGGCTGCGCGCGCCGCTGCGGCTGAAGTCCACATTGGCGTCGATGAAGCTCTTGGCCCAGGCCTCGGCCAGGCCGGCGGCCACATTGGGGTCGTGGTCTTGGGCCTCAAAGCTGAGCAGGTTGCTGTTCTTGACGTTGCGCACCTGCACCTTGCCCTTGAGCTTGGTGGCCAGCTCCTCAGGCCCCAGGCCCTGCCATTCGGCGGCGCGGGTCAGGCCCAAGAGCAGGCTGGCGCGCAGGGCCACATTGTTGCTGCGCGCCACTTCCATGTGGGTCTCAATGGCGTCGCCCTGGCTGCTGCCGCTGCTCTCAAGCACGGCCAGGCCCTTGAGCAGGTCGCCGGTGCCCTTGTCTGGCACCTTCACCGTGGCGCTGGCCTGAAAGGTGGGCGGCACCAGCACCAGGTAGGCGCCGGCGGCAAGCAGGGCCAGCAGCAGGGCCGCGGCCACCAGCTTGGCGTGGCGCGTGACCACGCGCAAGAATTCCTTGAGGTCTATCTCGTCATTGGCGGCTTGCATGGGCTGGGTTTCCATGGCTCCTTTGGGCTATTTAAGGGCCGGCGGCGGTGGCAAGAGGGCGGCCTTGGCCTTGGCAGCAGGCGCCTTGGCCGAACTCGGCGAGCGCCACAACAGGCCCAGGCGCACGCCCAGCTCGCCCAGCATGATGTTGCGCGGGCTGTAGCCGTTGTAGCTGATGGCCGCGTCCATGCCCCAGATGTCGCTGAAATAGCCGCGGTTGCCCAGGCTGATCGCGCCATGGTAGTGGCCGTACCATTGGCCGCTCTGGCCGGCCTCAGGCAGGTAGCCGGCCTGGCCCGCGATGTAGGGGTTCCAGTCTGGGCTGAGCGGCAGGCTCAAGTGCAGCCCCAAGTCGATGCTGGTGGCCTGCACATCGCCATCCTTGGGCGTGCCGATGAGCGCGCGCTGCAGGTCCAGGCCCGGCGCCACATCCACGCCCAGCAGCTGAGCCACGCAGTCGTCGAAGCCCAAGCCCAGCCCCAAGCTGCGGCTGGTGTTGTAGCTGGCCGGGCTCAGCTCTTTGTCTGCCATGCCGTACAGGCCCAGGCCCAAGTTCAGGTCGCCCTTGTCAGCGGCCAAGGCCAGGGGCAGGGCTGAGAGCATCAAGGACAAGAGCCTGCGCTTCATGGCTGCCTCAGGGATGGTCGCCAGTGGCTTGCGCACTGTCGCTGCTGGAATCCACGGCCGGCATGGCCGCCTCTTTCACCAGGGGCGCGCCTTTGGGGGCAGCGATCTTCTCTTTCTCAATCTCTTCCTCTTTCTGCTCCGCCTCTTGCTTGCTCAGCTCGGGCGGCGGGGCCTTGGCCGCATCCATGGTGGCCGGCGCGGCCAGCCGCGCCATCAGCCCCAGGCGCACGCCCAGGCTCTGCAAGGGATTGGCCTGGGGGCTGTAGGCGGCATAGGTGAGGGCCGTGTCCAGGCCAAAGTTGTCGCTGAACCAGCCGCGGTTGCCCAGGCTGGCCGCGCCCATGAAATGCCCGCCCCAATTTCGGCTGTCCTGGCCGGCCAAGGGGCAGTAGCCGGCTTGCAGGCCCAGGTAGGGGTTCAAGTTGGCGCCCATGAACAGGCTGAAGCGCAGGTTGAGGCCCGCGCTCAAAGCCTGGGTGGTGGCGGTGTTGTTGGCAAAGCTGGCCAGCTGGCCGTTCAGGCCCAGGGCCACGTCCACGCCATCCAAGCGGCCCAGGCGATAGTCCAAATCCAGCCCGCCGCCCGCGGAGCGGCAGGTGTCCATGCTGTCCGGGCTAAAGACCCGGCCCAGCATGCCATACAGGCCCAGGTCCAGGTCAGACCAGCCGCTGGCAGCGCAAGGCGCGGCCAAGGCCAGCAGCAAGAGCAGGTGCCATGACCGCTTCATGAAGCCCCCTAGGGAAAGGTTCAATGCAAGGCCCGGTATTCGGCTATCACCACCGCGGTGCTGCTCAAGATGCTGGCCATGATGCCCCATTCGCCCCAGCTGGGCCAGGGGCTCTTGGGCACCATCAGCACGTCGCCAGGATAGAGCACAATGTGCTCCTTGATGGTGCCGCTGCCCTGCAGGTCATCAGACAGGTCCACGCGCTGCTTGGTCTTGCCGTGCACCAAAATGGCGCTGCCCAGGGCTGCGTCCTCGTTGGGCCCGCCGGCCTCGCTGATGGCGGAGAGCAGGTCTGGCACCCCGCGGATGGGGTACTTGCCGGGCTTTTGCACGCTGCCCAGCACCGAGATGGTGAAGGCGTTGCTCTCCTTGATGAGCACGGTCACCTGGGGCCGCTTCTCAAAGGCTTTCAGCTCCTTGGCCAGGCTCTTGCTCATCTGGGCCTGGGTGAGCCCGGAGCAGTGGAACAGCCCCACCAGGGGGAAGACGATGGAGCCCTCGCTGTCCACCAGGTAGTCGGTGGGCATGTCCTTCTCTTCGCCGTACACGGTGATGCTGAGCAGGTCGCCCGGGCCTATGAGCATGCGCGGGTAGCCGCCCAAGCCCCGGCCCTCGTCAGCGGCGGCTCGCAGGCCCCCAGGCAGCATCAGGCAGGCGCTGAGCGCCAGGGCAATGAAGAGCTTTAAAGGCATGAATCCCCCAAGGTTGCGGGCCCGCAAGGGCCTGCAACAGGATAAGCTAGCCCGGGCGCTGTGGCAAGCGCTAGTCAGGGCTTGGGCGGCCCGGCCTGTTGCGCCGGCTGGCCGCCCTCGCTGCGCAAGCGCCAGATGCGCACCAGAAAATCCTGCTCTTCATCATAAGGCATGGCGCTGGCCAGCATGCGCTCGGCCACCCCGCTGGCCGCGTAGAGCTCGCGCACCCGGGGCAGGGCCTTTTCCATGAATTCCGCCATCAGCAGGCGGCTTTCCAGCCCCATCTCCTCGCCGCCCAGGCCGCTGCGCAGCACCCAGGTGGCGCTGCCCTGGCGCTGGTCCAGGCGCTTGCGGTCCGTGGCCCCGGCGGCGCCCGGGGCCGCGCTCTTCCAGGCCCACACCCAGGGCCGGCCGCCCTCGCGCTTGGCCGGCATCACCACGCGGCAGTGCAGGCAGCCCAGCTCATGGCAGGCCTGGCTCACCAGGGCCAGGGCCTGCTCCAGGGTGGTGACGGTCTCAAGCTTGAGCGACTGCATGGCCAAGAAATGGCTGGCGATCATGTAATGCGGCCGCCGGGCCCTGAGCAGGCCGGGCCTGAGAAAGTCCAGGTAGCCCAAGAAGGCCAGGCCCAGGCCCACCAGGGTGGCGGCCAGCAGGCTGAGCACCGACACCACGCCCTTCTGCTGGTTCAAGAAGGCCAGCACCATCAGGCCGCAGAGCAGGGAGAAGCCGGCGGCGATGCCAGACACCCAGCCCGGGCCCAGGCCCAGGCCCAGGGCCAGCAGGCGGTGGTGCAGATGGCCCTTGTCGGCGCGCGAGAGCTTGCGGCCGTGCAGGGCGCGGCGGCTCACGCTCAAGAAGACTTCCAGCGCCGGCCAGGCCAGCAGCAGCACGGCCAGGCCCACATGGTACATGAGGGGCGGGTTGGCGGTCAGCACCGTGCCGTCATCGTGGCCGTATCTGGAGCTGCCCAGGGCCACGGCGCCGGCGCTCAAGAGGAAGCCCAGGCCATAGGTGCCGGCGCTGCCCATGTACACGCGGGCCGGGGCACGGTTGTGGATGAGAAAGCCCAGGCTGGCGCCCAGCACGGCCAGGCCGATGAGCAGCAGGCAGGTGTGGCCGGTGAAAGCCGCGGCCGCGGCCAGGTTGAAGCCGCAGACCGCGGCCACGCTGCCGGCCAGGCCGTCGCTGCCATCTATCATGTTGAAGCCGTTGAGCAGGGCCAGCATGAAGAATGCGGTCACCGGCACCGCGGTCCAGCCAAGATTGATGACAGGCAGGCCGGGCAGGTGGAAGGCCTGAAAGCAGTAGCCAAACTGGCAGAAAGCCAGGGCCAGCAGGGCCTGCACGCCAAAGCGCAGCTTGGCCGGCAGGTTCCAGGCGTCATCTGCCAGGCCCAACAAGCAGCCGGCCAGGCTTATGCCCATCACCCACAGGGCGCGGCGGTGCAGCAATTCAATGGGCCTATAGACGTAGATGACATCGGCCAGGGTGAGGACGATGGCCAAGATGATGGCCGCCCCGCCCAGATAGGCCACGGGCTGCGAATGCAGCTTGCGCGCGCCTGGCCTATCCACCAGGCGCAGGCGCAAAGCCAGGGGAATGGCCAGCTGGGTGAGCAGCAGGCCAAGGCCAAAAGAAGCCCAAAGATCGATCTGATAGATGGCAGTGTACATGTTTATCCTTATGGAAAATCGTTAAAACTAATCTTGACCAATCATACATATGGCTAAGTTCCAGCCATATATGACTATATTCCAATTTGAGTTATTTTTTAAGTTTG